>WLOB01000140.1 GCA_009699505.1 Actinomycetota bacterium
GGCGCTCTCGCGCCCCGCCGCCCCGTCGCCCCCGGGCCGCGACGTCCCGGCACTCCCGCGCCCCGCCGCCCCGTCGCCCCTGGGCCGCGACGTGCCGGCGCTCTCGCGCCCGGCCGCCCCGTCGCCCCCGTGCCGCGTCACGTCGAGCACGCCCGCGGTCGCGTCCATCCGATCCTCGACCCGCACGTGCTCGACCGCGGGTCCGTCCGCCGCCGGTGCGCGCCCGGGGGCCGCGCCCCCGCCCTCCCGCTCCCGCCACCACGTGCGGAACGACTGCTCGGGCGGCGGCAGGTCGCGCGAGGCGGTCCAGCCCTTCAGGCCCGGCAGGCGGCCCGGTCGGCCGTTGCCGTGCTGCAGCAGGCGCAGGCCCAGGCGTCCGGCGCGCTGGGCGGCCTCGTAGGCGGGGCGGCTGTCCATGACGCGGGCGACGCTGCGCATCGCCAGGCGCTCGACGCCGGCGTGGTGGCCCTTGCCCGACGCGTCGGTCTCCGCGGTGACGCGCCCGCGCAGGTGGACCAGGATCTTCGGGATGTCGATCTTGACCGGGCACACCTCGTAGCAGGCACCGCACAGGCTGGAGGCCCACGGCAGGGTCGGGGCGGTGTCGAGACCCTGCAGCTGCGGGGTCAGGATCGCGCCGATCGGGCCGGGGTAGATCGACTCGTAGGCCTGTCCGCCCGTGCGCTCGTAGACCGGGCAGACGTTGAGGCACGCGGAGCAGCGGATGCAGCGCAGCGCGTCGCGCCCGACCGGGTCGGCCAGGGCGTTCGTGCGGCCCGCGTCGACGAGGACGAGGTGGAACTCCTCCGGCCCGTCGCCCGGCGTCGTCCCGGTCCACAGCGACGTGTAGGGGTTCATCCGCTCGCCGGTGGACGAGCGCGGCAGCAGGCGCAGGATCGTGCCGAGGTCCTCCCACGTCTCGAGCACCTTCTCGATGCCCATGACGGTGATCAGGGTCCGCGGCAGCGTCAGGCACATGCGCCCGTTGCCCTCGGACTCGACGACGGCGACCGTGCCGGTGGCGGCGACCGCGGCGTTGGCGCCGGAGATCGCGACGGGTACGCGCAGGAACGTCTCGCGCAGGTGCCGACGGGCCGCCTCGGCCAGCGCGGCCGGGTCGTCGGACACGTCGCCCGCGCCCGGCAGGTGCTCCCGGAAGATGTCGCGGATCTCGCGCCGGTTGCGGTGGATCGCCGGCACGAGGATGTGGCTCTGCCGGTCGCCGCCGAGCTGCACGATGAGCTCGGCCAGGTCGGTCTCGTGCGCCTCGATCCCGGCGTCCTGCAACGCGGGGTTCAGCTCGAGCTCGTCCGTCAGGAGCGACTTGACCTTGATGACCTCGTCGCTGCCGGTCGCCGCGACGAGGTCGACGACGATCCGCTGCGCCGCGGCCTTGTCTGGCGCCCAGTGGACGACGCCGCCGGCGGCCCGCACGTTCCCCTCGAGCTCGACGAGGCGCTCGTCCAGCCGTCGCAGCGCCCGGTCGCGCGCCGCCGCGCCCTCGTCGCGCAGGTCCTCCCAGTCGTCGACCTCGGCGACCACCCCGCCGCGCTTGGCGCGGATGGCCGTGGTCGCGTGGCCGAGGTTCGCCCGCAGCTGCTCGTCCTGCAGGGTGACCTTCGCGGCCTTCGGGAAGTCCTGCGGCACCTCGGGCCAGCGCGCGGTCACCGGACCACCTCCGTCGGACGGGCGACACGGCCGACGGCGGGACGGCCGGCGGTCCCACGGCCGGCGGCGCGCGCGGTCACCGGACCACCTCCGTCGGAT
Source organism: Actinomycetota bacterium (assembly GCA_009699505.1). Classification (GTDB taxonomy): domain Bacteria; phylum Actinomycetota; class Thermoleophilia; order Solirubrobacterales; family Solirubrobacteraceae; genus Patulibacter. The sequence goes on from WLOB01000140.1 coordinate 1,768, forward strand.
GGGCGACACGGCCGACGGCGGGACGGCCGGCGGTCCCACGGCCGGCGGCGCGGACGGTCACCGGACCACCTCGAGCGTCGGGGCCTCGCGGCGGGCGTCGTCGTCGCGGACGCCGGCGAGGATCTCGGCGTAGTGCAGCGGCCGGACCGCGGAGCGCCGGTGCTGCAGGCCGCCGCCCATGTGCATGAGGCAGGAGGAGTCCGCCGCACTCAGGACCTCGGCGCCGGTCGACGCGACCGCGGCGAGCTTGTCGTCCATCATCGCCGTGGAGACGTCCGCGTTCGTGACCGCGAAGGTGCCGCCGAAGCCGCAGCACGACGTGGCGCCCGGCAGGTCGACGAGGTCGATGCCCGGCACGTGGCGCAGCAGCCGCTGCGGCCGGTCCGCGATGCCCAGCATCCGCAGCCCGTGGCAGGTGGGGTGGTACGTGACGGTGTGCTTGAACGCGGGCGCGCCGACGTCCTCGATGCCGAGGTCCTCGACGAGGTAGGTCGACAGGTCGCGGGTGCGGGCCGCCAGGTCGCGTGCCTCGCGCAGCAGACCGGCGTCCCCGGTCCGCTCGGCGAGGTGCGGGTAGTGCACGACGACCTGCGCGGCGCAGGACGGCGACGGCGAGACGACGACCTCCGCGTCGGCGAACGCCGCGATCGTGCGGCGCATGAGGCGGGTGGCGTCGTCGGGGTGCCCGGCGTTCTGGTGCATCTGGCCGCAGCACGTCTGCTCCATCGGCACGTCGACGGTGACGCCGACCCGCTCGAGCACGGCCACGCTCGCCCGCCCCACGTCGGGGAACAGGGTGTCCACCAGGCAGGTGATCAGCAGCGAAGCCCTCGTCCCCATCCGACCGAGGGTAGCCCGTCACGATCGTTCTCGGGGCTTTTTGTTCGTTTGCGCTCGTATGGGCGTCGAGTCGATCGCGCGCAGCGGTCAGCGCGGCGCGTCGGCCTTCGGTCGCGGCGCCGGGCGCTCCGGCACGACGACGTGCTCGAGCATCCCCTCGCGGCGCGCCTCGGCGAGGAGCTCGGGCGACGCCTGGCCCGGCCACATGCCGTAGCGGCTGTAGAAGGCGCGGGTCTCGGCCTCCTTGTCCCGCTCGATGTCCCCCGCGAACCCGACCTTCTGGATGTAGTTCACGACGACCACGGCCGCGCCGCCGCCGAAGAGGACGCCGATGACCTCGAGGCCCACCTCGTCCGGGCTGAGGACGTAGACCACCACGCAGACCACGAGGATGATCGCGGGGAGCCAGTAGCGGCCGATTCTGTCGAGCGAGAACATGCGGGTGCGGGTGCCGGGGTCTGCGGGCGGAGGGCGGTCCGTGCTGCCCATCCATCCTCCCACCGCGCGCGGGCGGGGAGTGGGTGGAGAACCCGACAACTCCTCGACCCGTCGCTACCCGGCACGCGTCGTCGCGCACGTCGCCCAGGAACGGCCGGTGCGCGTGTCCCCCGGCGCGCCGGGGTCGCCGTCGCCTCGGACGCGGCGCACCGACCGCCACGCGCCGAGGGACCGCCGCCCCGTCGCTGAGGCCGCCCACCGCCCGCCTCCCGGGACCACCGCCCCGTCGCCGCCGTCGCCCACCGCCCGCCTCCCCGGAGCCCCCGCCCCGTCGTCGCGGTCGCCCACCGCCCGCCTCCCCGGAGCCCCCGCCCCGCCTGCGATGCTCGCGCCGTGCCCTCCGCCGCGATCCGCGCCCAGCTCCAGGATCGACTCGAGGACCTTCACGCCCGCCACGCCGCGTCCGGCCACGACGGCGTCGAGAAGGTCTACGACGAGCGGCGCGGGATGTACCCGCCCGAGGAGGCCGGCGACGAGCTCGACCGCCTGGCGATCGCGATCACCACGGTCGACGGCGAGACCTTCGCGGTCGGCGACCACGACGTGCCGTTCTCGCTGCAGTCCATGTCGAAGGTGTTCTCGTACGCGCTCGCGCTGGGCCGGCACGACTCGGACGAGCTGGCCGACACGGTCGGCGTGGAGCCCAGCGGCGACGCGTTCAACTCGATCACCTTCGACGAGCGCCACCACCGGCCGTTCAACCCGATGGTCAACGCGGGCGCGCTGGCCACGACGAGCCTCGCGGCCGGCGACACGCCCGAGGAGCGGCTGGACGCGATCCTCGGCGTGATGCGGGCGTGCGCGGGCGACCAGGGGCTCCACGCCGACGAGGAGACGGCCGCGGCCGAGCTGCGCGCCGCGGACCACAACCGCGCGACGGCCTACCTCATGCGCGCGGAGGGGATGATCGAGGGCGACGTGGAGGAGCTGCTCGGGCTGTACCTGCGCCAGTGCTCCGTGCACGTCACCTGCTCGACGCTCTCGACGATGGCGGCGACCCTCGCCAACGGCTGCGTCCACCCGACGACGGGCGACCGCGCGGTGCCGGCGGACCGCGTCCGCGACCTGCTGAGCGTCATGTACACGTGCGGCATGTACGACAGCACCGGGGAGTGGGCCTACGACGTCGGCCTGCCCGCGAAGAGCGGCGTCAGCGGCGGGATCCTCGTCGTCGTCCCGGGCAAGATGGGGATCGGCGTCTGGTCGCCCGGCCTCGACGCCTACGGCAACAGCGCCCGGGGCGTGGCGATCTGCGAGGAGATCTCGAAGAAGCTCGGGCTGCACCTCTTCGCCACGGACGACGAGGACCGGCTCACGGTCGAGGCCACGGGCGACTAGGCCGCTCCCGGCCGGTCGAGGCTCAGGACGCCCCGGCCGGGCAGGCCGCGGCCCCGCCCCGACTAGGCCGCGGCCCCCGCCGGCCGCGGGCCGGGCTCGCCCGTCTCCCCCGCCGGCCGCCGCAGGAGGCGCGGGGCCGAAAGGACGATCGCGCCGCCGACGAGGACGGCGAAGCCGGTCAGCGTGGTGCGGGCGCTCAGCTCCTGGAGGGCGACGCCGGCGCCGACGGCCGGGACGGACAGGCCGAGGTAGCCCGCGAGGAACAGGCCGGCCAGCGCCTCCGCGCGGGTCTCGGGCGGCGCCAGGCCCACGACGGTGGCGACCGTGCCCTTGAAGACCGCCCCGGCCCCGGCGCCGCTGACCGCGCCGCCGAGCAGGAAGACCGCGAGGCTCGGGGTCGGCAGCCAGACCGCCAGGACGGTGAGCGCGAGGCCCGCGAGCATGAGCGCGGTGCCCGCGGCGAGGACGCGGTGCGCCGACCAGCTCGACGTCCCGATCTGCGAGACGACGCCGCCGCCGAACATGAGGAAGAGCGTCAGGCCGGCGAGCGCGTGGGAGGTGTGACCGAGCGTGCCGACGAGGAAGACGGAGACGAGGCCGGTGAAGAGCCCGAGGACGCCGAAGGCGAGGAACGCCCCGGTGGCCGCGGCCGCGAACGCGCCGCGCGCCTCGGCCGGGACCGACACCCGCTGCGGCCGGTAGTCCGGCATCGGGTCGGGGCGCTCGCGGGTCTCGGGCGCCACGGCGACGACCCCGATCGCCAGCACGAGCACGACGAGGAACAGGACGTAGGGCAGGCCGAGCGGGCTGCCCGACCACTGGGCGAGGGTACCCGAGACGAGCGGCCCGATGCCGAGGCCGCCCAGGTTGACCGCGGTGGCGACGAGCTGGGAGCGCCGCGGTCCGGCGTCCGGCCGGCTCACCGCGTGCAGCTCGGCGAGGTACGCCGTGGCGGTCGCGGCGACCACGCCGACGGAGACGCCGTTCAGGATCCGCGCCAGGAAGAGGCCCGGCAGGTCGCGCCAGACGAGGAAGACCAGCGCGCTCAGCACGGAGAACGCGAGCGCGGGCAGGAGGACGCGCCGTCGTCCGTGCCAGTCCGACAGGTGCCCGGCGAGCAGCAGGCTGCCGACGACGCCGACCGCGTAGCCGGCGTAGATCAGCGTGATGACGAAGGACGAGAAGCCGTCGCGCTCCTGGTAGATGCCGTAGAGCGGGCTCGGCACGGTCGAGAACGCCATGACGACGAGGAACGCGAAGGCGACGGACCAGAAGCCGCGGCCGTGGCGACGGCGGTGGCGGTGCGCTTCGGCGGGGTCCGCCGGGGTCGGGGCGAGCGTGGACATGGACCGAGCATCCGCCCCTCTGCCATCGCGCGCAACGCTCGTGCGCGCTGTCGGCTATCTGCGGATGCGATTACCATCGCGGGCGTGGACCTGCGGCAGCTCTCCGTGTTCGTCGCCGTGGCCGAGGAGGAGGGCTTCTCGCGGGCCGCGGACCGCCTGCGGGTCGCCCAGTCGGCGGTCTCGGCGACGGTCCGCAACCTCGAGCGGGAGTGGGGCGTGACCCTCTTCCACCGCACGACGCACCGGGTGGCGCTGAGCGCGGAGGGCCGCGCGCTCCTGCCGGAGGCCCGCGCCGCGCTCGCGGCGGCCGGACGGGTGACCGACGCGGTCGACGAGGTCCGCGGCGGCCTGCGCGGCAGGCTGCGGCTGGGGATCGTCCAGGCCGGCGCGATGCCCAGCGGCGTCTCGGCGGCGGCCGTGCTGGCGGCGTTCCGGCGGGAGCACCCGGGCGTGGCGTTCGACCTTCGCCAGGGCGGGAGCGAGCTGCAGGCCGAGGCGGTGCGGTCCGGGGCGCTCGACCTGTCGTTCGTCGGCCTCCCCGACGAGCGGCTGCCCGGCCTGACGGCGACGGTCCTCGCGCGGGACACGATGGTCCTGGCCTGCCGCAGCGACCACCCCTTCGCGGGTCGCGACGCTGTCGAGCTGGCCGACCTCGTCGACGAGTCGTTCGTCGAGCTGCCGTCGACCTGGGGCGTCCGGATCGCGAACGACCGGGCGTTCGCGGCGGCCGGGGTCACGCGGCGGATCGCCCACGAGATCAACGACATGGGCACCACGGTGGACGTCGTCCGGCACGGGTTGGCCGTGGCCGTCGTCCCGCCGCTGTTCGCGGCCGACCCGTCCATCGCGACCGTCCCGATCCGCACGGGGGCGCCGACGTTCGTCGTCTCGCTCGTGCTGCCGGCGGGCCGACCGCCCGGGGCGGCGGCGCGGGCGTTCGCCGCGACCGCCGCGCGGGTCGCGGAGGCGGACGCCGGGACCTGACGGACCGCCGTCGGAGGGGTCGCGGGGCCCGCCGCCCGAGGGGCCTGGAGCCGAGGCCCGAGGCGCCGGCGGACCCGGCGGTCGACCACCGCCCCACCACCCCTCGGGTGGCGGGCGGTCCGCCGGGCGTCGACCTCAGGAGATGGTCAGCCCGCCGTCGACCACCACGGTCGCGCCGGTGATGTAGCCCGAGCCCGCGCCGGCGAGGAAGACGACCGTCGCCGCCAGCTCCTCCGGCTTGCCGCCGCGGCCCACGAGGGTGCGGCCGATCGCCTGGTCGAGGTAGCCGTCCTGGTACTGCTCCGTCATCTCGGACGGGAAGAAGCCCGGGCAGATCGCGTTCACGCGGATGTTCTTCCGGCTCGACCACTGCTGGGCGAGGTCGCGCGTCAGGCCGAGCAGACCGGCCTTGCTCGACGCGTAGGCGGCCTGCGGCAGCCCGGCGGTCGTCAGGCCCAGGACGCTCGAGATGTTCACGATGCTGCCGCCGTCCGTGGCGGCGCGCGCGAACTCCTGCGCCATCCAGTAGCAGCCGTTGAGGTTCAGGTCGATGACGCTGCGGAACTGCTCCGGCGTCTCCTTCAGCGCCGGGACGGCGGTGCCGATGCCCGCGTTGTTGACGAGCACGTCGACGCGGCCGAGCTCGGCGACGGCCGCGGCGATCAGGGCCTTGCAGGCCTCGGGGTCGGTGACGTCGGTCGGCACGGCGAGCGCACGACGGCCCGTCGCCTCGACGAGCTTCGCGGTCTCCTGCAGCGCCTCGGCGCGGCGGGCGGCGATGACGACGTCGGCGCCGGCCTCCGCCAGCCCGATGGCGCAGGCCACGCCGAGGCCCGAGGACGCGCCGGTGACGACGGCGACCTTGCCGTCGAGTGCGAAGAGGTCGGTGATGCTCACGCCGCCAGCCTACGTCAGCGCATCGTGCGGAAGGCCGCGCGGACCTCGTCGACGAAGACCGCGGGCTGCTCCGTGGCGGCGAAGTGCCCGCCGCGCGGGACCTGGGAGTAGTGGCGCAGGTCGCGGTAGCGGGTGCGGGCCCAGCGCTCCGACGCGGCGAAGATCTCCTTCGGGAACAGGGTGTAGCCCGCCGGGACCTCCACGGGCTCGGGCTTCGGGCCGCGCCGGCCGAAGCTCTCCCGGTAGAGCCGCGCGGACGACGCACCGGAGTTCGTCAGCCAGTAGAGGGAGACCGTGTCGAGGAGCGCCTCGCGCGACACGGCGTTCTCGGGGTGGCCGTCGCAGTCGGTCCAGGTGCGGAACTTCTCGAGGATCCAGGCGCACTGCCCGACCGGCGAGTCCGCCAGGGCGTAGCCGAGCGTCTGCGGCTTCGTCGCCTGCTCCTGCGCGTAGCCGTCCTCCTCCGCCGCGTAGCGCTCGAGCCGACCGAGCTGCTCGCGCTCCTCCTCCGTGGGCTCGCCCAGCGCGAGCAGCGCCCGCGGGCTGCACGACGGGAGGTTCACGTGGATGCCCAGGACCCGGTCGGCGTGCGCCGTCGCCAGCCGGTGCGTCACGACGGACCCCCAGTCGCCGCCCTGCGCCAGGAACCGGTCGTACCCGAGGGCCGACATGATCTCGACCCAGGCCGCGGCGATCCGCTCGATCCCCCACCCCGTCGCCCGGGGCTTGCCGGAGAAGCCGTAGCCGGGCAGCGCGGGGACGACGACGTGGAACGCGTCCGCCGGGTCGCCGCCGTGCGCGGCGGGGTCGCTGAGCGGGCCGACGACGTCGAGGAACTCGAACACGGAGCCGGGCCAGCCGTGGGTCAGGACGAGCGGCCGGGCGGACGGCTCCGGCGACGGGACGTGCAGCACGTGCAGGTCGAGCCCGTCGACCGTGGCGAGGTGCTGCTCGTGGGCGTTCAGGCGTGCTTCGGCGGCCCGCCAGTCGTGCTCCTCGGCCCAGGTCGCGCAGACCTCGCGGAGGTAGTCGAGGGGGACGCCCTGCGACCAGTCGTCCACGGGCTCGCGCTCGGGCCACCGCGTGCTCCGCAGGCGCCGGCGCAGGTCGTCGAGCGCCTCCTGCGGGACGGCGGCGGTGAAGGGACGCAGCGCGACGGGGGGCACGGGCGGGACGCTAGCGGCACGTGCGGTGCGGATCGCGCGCATCGGTCGTGCGCCCGGGTCCGGCGTCGCGGGAGCCGTCGCGGCTCGGACGCCGGTCGAGGGGCGCAACCGTCCGGGGGGCCTGCTCGTACCCTCTCCACGTGCCCCGCCCTTGGTCGAAGCAGCCCCTGGAGAGCCTCGATGCGGACCAGCTCGCGGCCCTCGCCCGTCGCCGCGAGCAGATCGTCGCCGCGGCCGAGCGCCTGATGGGCGGTCGAGGACCGGCGGTGACGATGGCCGAGGTCGCCGCGGAGGCCGGGCTCGGCATGTCGAGCGTCTACCGGACCTTCGCGTCGAAGAACGAGCTGCTCGACGACCTCGCCGGCCGGCGGGCCGAGCGCTGGCTCGGCATCTGGACCGAGGCCGCCGCGTCCGACGACGCCCGGGCCGCCCTCGTCGGTGCGATGTGGACCTTCGGTGAGCTCGAGGCCGTCGACCCGCTCGCCGACGTCGTCCGCGATTACGTCCTGGCGCACCGCGAGACCTTCGGGCCGGTGATGGAGGCCGGCGAGGCCGCCGTCCGCCGCGCCCACGACGCCGGCCTGCCACGGGACATCACGCACGAGGACGTCATCCGGGCGATCCAGGTGCTCTCGGCCCTGCCGCGGAGCCCCGACGGCTCGTGGCGCCGCGTCATGGCGATCTACATCGACGGCATGTTCGCCGAGCGCGACGAGCCGCTGCCCGAGGCCGCGGCCGTGCGGACCGGGCCGGACGCCGAGGTGCTCGCGGACGACGACGCGCCGGACGGCGACGCGCCGTCGATGCACGCCGAGCACCAGCACGCCGGCTAGTCGCCGGGCCGCCTCGTCGCCGGACGTCGGCGCCCTAGTAGTGCTTCGGTAGTTGGAAGAAGGGTTGCGTGGCGGTGGGTCGAACGGGGGTGGCATGGTTGCCGCCATCAGTCCTGTCGACCGGAGAACCGAGGAGCCCGAGATCGCGGTGCCCGTGGGTACCGCGGGCGAGGTCCGCGAC
>WLOB01000141.1 GCA_009699505.1 Actinomycetota bacterium
CCCACCGGGGTCGTGGGCGCGGCGGGCCGGCGGCGGGCCCCGCTCGCCGGCGCGGCCGTGGGCCTCGGACGGCAGCGGGTCCGATGCCCCGCTTGCGATCGCGGCCGTGGGGCGCTCAGTCGCCGCCGAGCCGCCAGGTGTAGGAGCCCTCCTCGAAGTCCACGCGCGCCGTGAAGCGGTAGCCGCGCGAGCTGCCGTCCGCGTCGACGTCCGTCACGGCGATGCAGCTGTACTCGGCCGACGTCTCCTCGAGGTCGTCCTCGTTGCCGTCCGTGTTCTCGCAGTCCGTGGAGCGCGCGCGGTCGTCGAGCAGCCCCTCGGCGGCCTTGGCGCGAGCGTCCTTCGTCACGGACTTGCGCAGGTCCCGCACCGTCAGGGTCCGGAGCCGGCGCTGCAGCCGCAGCTCCTCGGCGGCGGCGTCCTCCTCCGCGGCCGCCTTCGTGGCGGCGGCGTCCGCCCGGCTCTGGCGCGCCCGGGCCTCGACGCGCTCCAGCGCGCGCTGCGCCCGCGCGCGACGCTCGGTCCGGTCGTCGGCCTGCCGCTGGAGGACGAATGCCGTGCCGCCCCCGACGGCCAGGACGAGCACGAGGACCGCGGCCGCGATGCGGCGGGTCCGCCTCGAGATCCGGCGGAGCCGACCGCGGCGGACGTAGCTCGCGCCGCAGTGGGGGCAGTACTCGCCGGAGGTCGCCGTCACCGTCGAGCAGCGGCGGCAGAGACGGTCGGGGGCGGAGGTGGCGTCGGCGGGCGCCGTGCGGGCGGGGTCCGTGGGCGTCGCGTCGTCGGGACCGGGCGTCGTGCCGTCCTCGGGGGTCGCGTCGTCGGGTTGTTCGTCGGTCATGGCGCTGGGGTCGACCCGGGGCGACGCGATCTGACGCCCCTCCCCTACCGTCGGGTCATGGCCCGTGCGCCCGTGACCGGCCCGCGACTGTTCGTCGCGCTCGAACCGCCCGCGGACGTGCGGGAGGCGCTCGCGACGTGGCTGCGGACCCAGCGCCCGGTGGCCGCGGTCGTCCGACCGGTGCTCCCGGCCGACCTGCACCTGACGCTCGCGTTCCTCGGTCCCGTCTCGGCCGGGGCGGTGGAGCGCGTCGCCGACGCCGTCCTCGACGTGGGCGGCAGCGCCGTCTGCCGGGGACGCGGTGGATCGCGGGGTGCGGGAGGTCGCGGGCGCCGGAGGTCGCGGGCGTGACGGGACGCGAGCGCGGGAGGTCGCGGGCCTCGTAGGTCGTGAGGCGCGACGGGACGCGCGCGGGAGGTCGCGGCGTGCGGTGCGTCGCCGGCGCCGGAGGTCCCGGGGTGCGGCGGGTCGCCGGCGCCGGAGGTCGCGGGGCGCGGCGGGTCACCCGTCCCCCGGCTGCGCGCGCCCGCACATGGACGCCCGCTCGTCGCACCGCGGCAGCGTCAACACGCGCACGAGCTCATCCGGCGGGGCGGCGTCGAGCAGCACGCTCGGGCCGACCGCCCCGGGCGCCACGCCGCGACACGACCACGCCCGGCCGTCCTCGGCCAGGAACAGCAGGGCGCACGACCCGCGGCGCACGAACTCGTCGACGCGGGTGCCGTCGGGCAGGCGGTGCGCGTCCCGCCACGCAAACAGCTCGTGCGGGCGCACCGCCCGCAGCGCCAAGCCGAGCGCCACCCAGTCCGGTCGGGCGTCCGCGACGGGCGCGGTCCAGCGCCCACGGCCGTCGGAGCCGTTGGACGGTCGGCGGGGCGCGGGCGTGCGCCCGGGGTCACCGACACCCCCTTCCGCGTCGCCGACGCGCTCGGGGCTGCGTCCGGGGTCGGCGAGGTGATCGTGGGCGGGGTCCTGACCGAAGTCGGGGTCGCGGTCGGGGTCCGGGTCGCGGTCCGGGTCGCGGTCGGGGTCCGGGTCGCGGTCGGGGTCCCGGTCGCGCTCGGGGTCCGGGTCGCGGTCGAGGTCCGGGTCGCGGTCGAGGTCCGGGTCGCGCTCGGGATCCGGGTCGCGGTCGCCCTCGGGGACGGGGTCCGGCCCGTCGTCTGCATCGGTCGCGCCCTCGGTCATCGCCGGGAGCGTGCCCCGAGGGACCGTGCCGGCTCCAGCGTCGACGGGTGCCGAGGGTGTGCCCGGGGCGTCGCGGGAGGCGGCACCACCCGCCGCGGCCGCCCGACCACCGCCTGCCGCATCCGCCCGACCGCCACCCGCCCCGTGACCGCCGGCGCCCCTCAGGCGCCCGCCGGTCGAACGGCGCGGCCCCCTTCGCCCTTCCGGGCCCCGCCCGCCGATCGCCCGCGGGCCTTGCGGTGCGGCGCGCCGTCGTGTCAGATCCGTCCGGCGTCGCCCGACCCGGTGGGGCACCGCCGTCGTCCGTCCGAGGTCCCGCCCCGTCCCATGCCCGTCCCGTCCCCTCCCCCTGCCGCCACCCCGGTCCCCGCGCCCCGCCTGTACCTGTCGCACGACGCCGACCTCGGCCTGCTCGTCGCCCTCGAGCACGGGCGGGTCGCCGACGACCAGCCGCGCGGGTGCTGGGCGCCGGTGGCGGAGACGTTCGCGTACCTGCTCGCCGCGCCGGGCGGGCGGGCCGTGGGCTTCGGCCTGGACGAGTTCGACCGGTTCGACCCGGACGACCCGGAGCTCGCCGAGATCTGGGACGCGCCGCGGTTCGACGTGCCGTCGCTGGGGCTGACGGACGCGTCGGCCGGCGAAATCGCGACCGCGGCCCGCCACCGGTTCGGCCCGGACGAGGACTCGCTGAACCGCCGGCTGGCCGCGGAGGCCAAGAGCCTCCGCGGCGAGGAGGCCCTGGAGCGGTGGCGTGCCTGCCTCGAGACCGGGGACGGATCGGCGCACTACGCCGTCGGCTACACGCTCTGCCACCTCGGCCGCCACCCCGAGGCCTACTCGCACCTGCGCCACCACACCGAGATCGCGCCACGCAGCTCCTGGAGCTGGTGCTGGCTCGGCCGGGCCGCGGAGGCGATCGACCGTCCGTCCGAGGCGCGCGAGGCGTACCGCACGGCGATCGAGCTCGATCCCGACGGCCGCACCGGCGCGCGCAGGAACGCCGAGCGGCGACTCGGGGAGATGCCGCCCGCCGCCGTCGACCACCCCGGTCACGACCCGTCGGGCCGACCGGCGGGCTGAGCCGCCCGCACGGCGACCGCGGCCGGCCTCGTCGTCCCCCGGCCGGCGTCTCCGTGCCGCGCTGCGGTGAGACGTGCCGTCTGCAACGCCCGTCCCATGCCGTCCTGCCGCGGGTCGATGGTGCGCGGCGAGCCGTCGGGCGTCCGGTCCCGTCCCGCCCGGCCCTCCCGCCCCGCCGTCCCCCGCCCCGTCCGCTCCGGCCCGACCCACCCTGCCCGGTCCCGCCCGCCCCACCGTCCCGCCCCGTCCCACCGTCCCTCCGTTCCCTCCGCCCCTCCCGCCCGTCCCACGTCCCTCCCCGCCATGCCCTCCTTCCGCTTCCTCCACGCCGCCGACCTGCACCTCGACACGCCCTTCGCCGGCCTGGGGCGCGTGGCCCCGCACGTCCGCCGCGCGCTGCAGGACGCGTCCTTGGAGGCGTGGGACGCGCTCGTGCGCCTGGCGATCGACGAGGGCGTCGCGTTCGTCGTGCTCGCCGGCGACCTCTACGACGGGGCCGAGCGCGGCCTGCGGGCGCAGCTCCGGGTCCGCGACGGCCTGCGGCGGCTGAGCGACGCGGGGATCGAGACGTTCGTCGTCCACGGCAACCACGACCCGCTCGAGGACGGCTGGCAGGCGATCGCCGCGGACGGCTGGCCCGCGGGCGTCACGGTCTGCCCCGCCGGCGACGTCACCACCCGCGAGGTCGTCCGGGACGGCGAGCGGCTCGCCACGCTGCACGGGGTCTCCTACGAGCGGGCGAGCGAGACCGCCAACCTCGCCCGGCGCTACCCCGCCGCGACCGGGGGCGGCCTGCACGTCGGCGTCCTCCACGCGACCGTCGGCAGCCAGCCGGACCACTCGCCGTACGCGCCGTGCTCGCTCGACGACCTGCGCCGGCCGGGCTACGCCTATTGGGCGCTCGGCCACATCCACCGCCACGACGTGCTCGCCACCGAGCCGCACGTCGTCTACTCCGGCAGCCTCCAGGGGCGCAGCCCGAAGCCGGCCGAGCAGGGCGTCAAGGGCGCGGTGCTCGTCACGGTGCAGGACGACCGGATCGCCGACCTGCACCACGTCGCGCTGGACCGGTTCCGCTTCGCCGCGCTCGAGGTCGACGTCACCGGGCTGCCCGACGCCGCGTCGGTCCTCGACGCGCTGCGCCGGGCCGGCGACGTCGCGGCGACGGAGCACGGCGACCGCGGACTCGTCCTGCGCGCGACCCTCACCGGGGCCGCGGGCGACCTCGACCTGCGCCGCGCCGGGGCGCTCGACGAGGTCCTCGACGCGCTGCGGGAGGCCGACGAGGGCGTCCGGCCGCTGCGCTGGTGGGACCGCGTGCGCGACGCGACCGCGCCCGTCGTCGACCGGACCGGACTCGTCGACCAGGAGTCGTTCGTCGGCGCGCTCGTCCGGCACGTCGACGACCTCGCCGCGGACCCGCCGCCGCCCGAGCTTCCCGGCGGGTGGCTGACCGCCCTGGACGACGACGTCTGCGGTCGGGTCCGCGGGCGCGGGACCGCCTTCGAGGTGGACGCCGCGGCGGAGCTGCACGACGCCGAGGCGCTCGCCCTGTCGCTCCTGGTCGCGGAGGACGCGTCGTGAGGATCACGGGCTGGCACGTCGACGGCTACGGCCGCTTCCACGACCGCGGCTGGGACGGGCTGCCGGCGGGGCTCACCGTCTTCCACGGGCCGAACGAGGCGGGCAAGTCGACGCTCCTGTCGTTCCTGCGCTCCATGCTCTTCGGCCTGCGCGACGGCCGCACGTCGGACCCGGCGATCCCGGCGCTGGCGGGCGGCCGCCACGGCGGGGTGCTGCGGGTCGCCGACGAGCTCGGCGCCGCATGGGCGATCGAGCGCCACGGCCGCGACCTGCGGGTCCTCGACGGGGACGGGACCCCGCACGACGCGCTCGCGCTCGGGCGGCTGCTCGGCGGCGTGAACCGCGACGTCTTCGAGGCGGTCTTCGCCTTCGGCCTGACGGAGCTCGAGGCGCTCGGCGGCCTCGACGAGGACGCCCTGCGCGACCAGCTCTTCGCCGCGTCCCTGACGGGCGGCGGCAGCTCGGCGCACGAGGCGCTCGCGACCCTCGGCCGGCGCGTCGACGGGCTCTACCGCCCGCGCGGGGACTCGCCGCTGAAGACCCTCGACGAGCGCCTGAAGGCCCTGCGGGCCGAGCGGCGGACCGCCCTCGCGGGCCAGGAGGCCTACGCGACCCTGCGCGCCCGGGAGGCCGACGCCGCGGACACCATCGCGTCGCTCGAGACGCGGCTGCGCGACGGCCGGCTCGAGCAGGACCGCCTCGCGCGGCTCGCGCGCGTGTGGACGCTCGTCGACCCGCTCGACCGTCGCCGGGCAGCGCTGGCCGGGCTCGCCGCGGGGCCGACCGTTCGCCCGTCCGACGTCACCGACGCCCGTGACGCCGACCGCGCCGCCGCGGCCGCCCGCGAGCAGCTCGACGAGGTCGCGGCCCGCCGTCGCACCACGGCGGACGCGCTCGCGGAGCTGCAGGTCGACCCGGGGCTGCTGTCCGCCGCGGAGCCGCTGCGGGCGTTGGACCGCGAGGCGACGGCGCAGCGCGAGCGCCTGCTCGCGCGGTCCGGGCTGCGCACCGCCGCGGGACGACTGGCCGACGAGGCCCGCGGCGCGGTGGCCGACCTCGGTCCGGGGTGGGACGTCGACGAGGTGCTCGCGCTGGACGCGTCGCTGCCGGCGCGTCGTGAGGCGGGGCGCCGGGCGACGGCCGTCGCCGCGGCGGACGACGCGGTGACGGGTGCCGAGACCCGCGCGGAGGAGGCCGACCGGCGGGTGCGGGGGGCCCGGGGCGAGGTGGACCGGCGGGAGCAGGCGGTGGGTGGCCTGACCGACCGGCGGGCACGAGGCGTCCAGGGCGAGGTGGACCGGCGGGAGCAGGCGGTGAGCGGCCTGACCGTCGGGCGAGCGCGAGACCCGCGGACCCCGGCCGGTCAGCCGGGGCAGCCGTGGCAGCCGGGGGACGCCGCATCGTCGCCCGACGACCTGCGCGGGGGCGCCGGGAACCTCCCGACCGGGGACGACCGCTCCCCGGCCGCCGCGGATCTCCCGACCCCCGAGGGCCTCGACCACGCGAGCGCCGCGCTCTCCGAGGTCCGCGGCGCGTTGCAGGACCTGCTCGTCCGACGCGGGGCGTTGCGATCGGAGGTCGCCGTGCTCGAGGAGCTCCGGGGGCGGGCCGCCCGGCCGGTGCGGTCGACGGTGCCGAAGGACGACCGCACCCGGGTGTCGGTCCTGCTGCTGGTCGCGGTCCTCAGCGTCCTCGCGGGCATCGCGATCGCGGCGCTCGGCCAGCCCCTGGGGGGCGGGGCGCTCGTGCTCGTCGGCCTGGTCGTGGGCTGGGCGGACCGCACCGGCGCGGGCGACGACGCCGATGCCGTGGCCGACCGCGAGGCGGCCGCCGCCGAGGCCGCCGCGCAGGAGGAGGAGCACGCCGATCGCGTGCGCCGGCAGGAGGGCCGGGTCGCGACGGAGCGCGAGGCGGTCGCGGCACTCGAGCGCACGGTGCGCGAGGCGTCCCCCGTCGCCGGGCTCGACCCGGAAGAGGCCGCCGCGGCGACGTCGACCGCGCTCGTCGAGCGGCGGGCCGGCGAGCTCGACCGGCTGCGCGACCGTCGCCGGGCGGCCGACGTGGCGGAGCGCGACCTCGCGGCCGCGCAGGAGGACGCGCGCGTCGCCGCCCGCGAGGCCGACGAGGCCCGGGAGGCGGTCGCCGCCGCGCGGGCTGCGGCGCGCGAGGCCGGGGACGCCTGGCGCACCTGGTCGACCGGGCCGGGTCTGCCCGACGCGCTGCGCGCCGAGGACGCGGTGGCGCTGCTCGCCGCGCTCGAGCGCGCGCAGGACGCGGTGCGGGCGGCCGCCGACGCGTCGTCGGCCGTGGAGGAGGCGGACCGCGCGTTGACGACGTGGAGCCGCCGGGCCGCGACGACGCTGGCGGACGCGGGACGGGCACCCGCCGATGCCCTCGACGTCTCCGCGGCAACGGGCTCCACGGCCCCCGGCGACCTCGCCCACGACCACGACCACGACGCGCTCCTCCTGGCCGTCGCCGACGCCCACGCCGCCGCGCAGGCCGCGGTCGCCGCGCAGGCGCAGCGGACCGCCCTCCTCGAGCGCGACGCCGAGGACGCCGACGAGGCCGACCGGCTCGCGGCCCGCGTCGCCACGCACGCGACGCGCCGCGACGAGGTCCTCGCGGCAGCCGGCGCCGCGGATCTGCCCGCGCTGGAGCAGGCGTGCGCCGACACCGACCGCCGCGCGGCGCTCGAGGTCGCGGTGCGGGAGGGCGACGAGGTGGTCCGCGCCGAGGCCGGCGGCGGCCGGGACGGCGACGCCCTGATCGCCGAGGCCCGCACGGGTGCCGTGACCGTCTGGGCGGCGCGGCGCGAGGAGCTCGAGGCCGCCCTGCCCGCGCTCGACGAGGAGCGCACCCGCGCGATCGCCGCGCGGACCGACGCGACCCGCGACCGTCAGGCGCTCGAGGCCTCCGTCGACCTGCCCCGCATCGACGGCGAGATCGAGGCGGTCCGCGCCGACGCCGCGCGCCTCCTGACCGAGCTGCGCACGACCGTCCGCGCGCGGGAGCTGATCTCGGGCACGCTCGACGCGTTCGTCCGCGACCGCCAGCCGACCGTCCTGCGCGACGCGTCGGCGTGGTTCGCCCGGATCACCGACGGGCGGTACACCGACGTCCGCCAGACGCTGCAGGAGCGCCGCGGCAAGCAGACGCCGGTGCTGCAGGTCGTCCCGGCGCACGGGGTCGCGCTCGATCCGGCGACCCTCTCGCGCGGGACCCGCGAGCAGCTCTACCTGGCGCTCCGCCTGGCCCTCGTCGGGCGCACCGCGCGGGACGCGACGCCGCTGCCGCTCGTGATGGACGACGTCCTCGTCAACTTCTCGCCCGACCGCTCGGGTGCCGTCGCCGAGGTCGTGGCCGAGGTCGCGCGGACGCACCAGGTCCTGTTCTTCACCTGCCACCCGGCCACCCGGGACCTGCTCGTCGGCGCCGGCGGGGGCGACGTGCGGGTGGAGGAGCTCACGCGGGGCTGAGTCGTCGAATCCGTCCCCCGCCCCGCCCCCGCTCTGCGAGGGTCGGGCGGTGCCCCCGTCGCTCATCCCCCGCACCGACATCGACCTGCTGTACCGGGACGTCTGCAAGCGGCCGGGCGGCCCGCAGGCGCGGCTGGACTGGGCCGCGCGCGAGGACCCGGTCGAGACGATCGCGAGCGCCTTCGCCCGGTCGATCGAGCAGCTCGACGGGTACGTCAACGACGAGCCCTTCCGCGATCCGAACACGAAGGCGCGGACCGAGGCCGACCTCGACGACGTCCGCAGCACGCTGAGCGTCGCCCTGCGGCTGAAGGCCCAGGGGCGGCTGCAGCCCGCCGAGGACGACCCGCTCGCCTACCGCTACGTCGAGCGCGAGGTCGTCCCGCAGCGCACGACGGGGCGCGCGCGGTTCAACGACCCCCGCCAGGAGGTCGCGGACGGGCCGGCAAACTCGGCGATGAAGATCGACCTGCTCCTCGAGGCCGACGACGGCGCTCCGGCGGTCGGCGAGATCAAGATCCGCACGGACCGCGACCCGGTCTGCGCGCTGGTCCAGGTCCTCGCCGCGGCCGCGCTGCTGGCGACGGAGCCCCAGCGCGAGCGCCTCGACCTGCACCACAACCTGCGCACGGACGGCCGGCTCGACGCGGTGATCCTGCTCGTCGACTTCCCCGGTGCGGACCTCATGGGCCAGGCGCGCACGAAGGCGCAGGAGCTGGCCGAAGCCCTCGTCGCGGACCCGCGGGTGGGCGACCATGTCCGGCGGATCGTGGCGTTCGAGGCGACGGCCGACGCGACCCTGGCGGGCGGCCCGCTGACGGCCGACGTGGCGTTCCGGGCGGACGCGCCGGCGAAGGGCTGAGGCGCGGGCGGCGGCTGACGGGCCCGCGAAGGGCCGAGGCGCGGGCGGCGGCTGACGCGCCCGCGAAGGGGCGGCGGGCGCGACCGAGGCGGCCCTGCGCCGCCCCGCTGTCAGGATCGCCCCGTCCCCCCGCGACCTCCTCCGGTGACCATGCCCCACACCGCTCCCCCGTCCCGCGCCGACCGCTTCCGCGGCGCGCTGCTCGGCCTGGCCGTCGGCGACGCGCTCGGCACCACCGTCGAGTTCTCCGCCCCCGGCACCTTCGAGCCCGTGACCGACATCGTCGGCGGCGGGCCGTTCGGGCTGCCCGCCGGCGCCTGGACCGACGACACGTCCATGGCCCTCTGCCTGTCCGACAGCCTGCTCGAGCGGCGCACGCACGACCCCGCCGACGCCCTCGCGCGGTACGTCCGCTGGTACCGCGACGGCGAGCGGTCGAGCACCGGCCGCTGCTTCGACATCGGCAACGCGACCCGCCAGGCGCTCGAGCGCTTCGAGCAGACCGGCGACGCGTCGGCCGGCACCGCGTTCCCCGAGGCCGGCGGCAACGGCGTGCTGATGCGCCTGGCCCCGGTCGCGCTGGCGCACGCGTTCTCGCGCGGCGCGGCGATCAACGCGGCGAACGGCGAGTCGAACGCCACGCACGGTCACCGGGGCGCACGCGACGCGGCGAAGGTCTTCGCCGCGCTCCTCGTCGACGCGCTGGACGGCGGCGACCGCGAGGGCGTCCTCGGTCCGGGCGCGCGGTTCCTGCCGCCGAAGTTCCTGGCC
>WLOB01000142.1 GCA_009699505.1 Actinomycetota bacterium
CCGGTGCCGCCCGCCGTCGCCGCGCCCGCGACCCCCGTCGCCACCCCGTCGCCCGCCGGCCTCGCCGCCGCGGCCGGTCGTGCGGTGCCGACGGTCGCCGTCGCCCTCGACCTGCTCGTCCGCCGCGGCGCCACGAGCGCCCGGCTCTCCCTGCGACCCGAGGCGCTCGGCGGGGTGGACGTCCACCTGCGCCAGACCGCGCTGGGCCTCGACGTCCGGCTCACGGCCGAGGGCGCCGAGGCCGGCCGGGCGCTCGCGGCGTCCGCCGAGAGCCTCCGTCGCCAGCTCGAGGGCCAGGGCCTCACCGTCCTGCGCCTCGAGGTCGTCGAGCAGCAGGCGTCCGCCGCCGGCGACGGACCGTCCGGCGAGCGCCGCGACGCCCCGTCGCAGGCCGGCACCGAGGGCCGCCGCGACGGCACCGGCGGGCACGACGCCCGCCGCCTCGCGGTCGACCTGCCCGCCGACCCCACCGATCCCCGCACGACGCTGACGCTGCCCGACGGCGCGCTCGTCGACGTGCTCGCCTGAGACCGAGGACCCATGCCGACGATCCCCACCACGAGCGCCATGACCGGCGGCGGCCCGACCGCCGCGGCGAAGCCCACGTCGAGCGCGATGGGCAAGGACGACTTCCTCAAGCTCATGACGACGCAGCTGCGCCGCCAGGACCCGATGAAGCCGGTCGACGACACGGCGTTCCTCGCGCAGATGGCGCAGTTCACCTCGCTCGAGCAGCTCACGAACCTCGGCACGACCGCGGCGCAGCAGCTCAGCGCCGAGAGCGTCTCGCAGGCCCTGGCGCTGTCCGGGCGGACCGTGACCTACACCGGCCAGGACGGCGCGCCCCGGACCGGCGTGGTCGACGCGGTCGTCTTCGACGGCGGCGTGCCCACCCTGACCGTCGGCGGCGTCCCGGGCATCGCTCCCGGCGTCGTCTCCGCCGTCCACGGCACCCCCGGCGCCCCCGCGAGCGGCGCGCCCGCCCCCGGCGCCACGGCCCCGGCCACCACCTCCCCGTCCGCCGCCCCGGCGGATCCCACCTCCCCGTCCGCCCCCACCGGCGGCTCAACCACCACCACGGAGTGACCCCATGATCCGCGGCATGTACAGCGCCATCAGCGGTCTGAAGGCGCACCAGACCCTCCTCGACGTCACCGCCAACAACCTGGCGAACGTCAACACCGTCGGCTACAAGGCCTCGCGGGCGACGTTCTCCGACTCGCTGTCGCAGCAGGTCCGCGGCGCGTCCGCGGGCACCGCCGACACCGCCGGGACCAACGGCCTGCAGGTCGGCCTCGGCGTCAAGGTGGCGTCCGTCGACAACCTCGTCGGCTCGAGCTCCTCGCAGATGACGGGCAACGCGCTCGACGTCGCGCTCCAGGGCGAGGGGTGGCTGACCGTCGCGCGCGGCACCCCGACGGGCCCCGCCCCGGCGGCCGCCACCTGGTCGTTCACCCGCGCCGGCGCGCTGCAGACGACCGCCGCCGGCCACCTGACCACGCAGGAGGGCCTCTACGTCATGGGCTACCCGCGCGCCGCCGCCGGCGGGCCCGACACGACCGGCGCCCCCGGCTACCTGACCCTCCCGCCCGGCTCCTCCGACGTGACGATCGGTGCGGACGGCGCGGTCTCCTACGTCGACAACTCCGGCGGTCCCGCGACCGGCACCCGGCAGACGGCCGGCTACCTCGCCGTGAGCCGCTTCGCCAACCAGTCGGGCCTGCAGCGCGCGGGCGGCTCGACGTGGACGGCGACGGCGAACTCGGGCGCCCCGCAGCCCGGCACCCCCGGCGCGGACGGCAACGGCACCGTGATGGCCGGCGCCCTCGAGATGAGCAACGTCGACCTCGCCTCCGAGTTCACCACGATGATCTCCGCCCAGCGCGGCTTCCAGGCCAACTCGCGGGTGATCAGCGCGGCCGACGAGATGCTGCAGGACGTCGTCAACATGAAGCGCTGACCGTGACCGCCGCCTCCGGCGCCGGGCCGCAGGGCGGGCCGGCGCGATGATCGAGCTGCACCGGCTCGGGCGCGATCCCGAGCCGTTCCTCCTGAACCCCGACCTGATCCAGACCGTCGAGGCCCGGCCGGACTCGACGGTCACGCTGACCTCGGGCGAGCGGCTGCCGGTCGTCGAGCGGCCCGAGGACGTCCGTCGGCGCATCGCGTCCTGGCGCTCCGGGCTCCTCGTCGACGCCCTGCGGACGATCGGCCTGGACCCCGACGTCGTGCCGCTCAAGCGGCGCGGCTGAGGTCCGCCGCCGGCCGAGCCGCCCCGGCGACCGGGGCCTCGGGGGTAGCCTCTGGGGCGTGACCGGCCGCCCGGACGACGCCTCCCGCTTCGTCCCGCCGGCGCTCGCCGCCGCCACCAGCATCCCGGCGTCCGCCGCCGACGCCGGCACGGAGGTGCCCGTGCTGCTGCAGGGCGTCCGCGACCGCCGGCACCTCAACGTCCTCACGGACGCGGTCGGACGGATCCCCGGGGTCGGCGCGGTCGCGACGCTCGGCTACGAGCGACCGGACGCCCCGGTCCTCGCCGTGTCCGGCATCGGCCCCGCCGCGCTGGCGGGCGAGATCCGCTCGCGGCTCGGCGCCGCCGTGGCGTCCTGCCGACGCGTCGACGGCCGGGTCGAGGTCGTGCTCGCGGACGCCGCGACCGTGTCGGGCAGGCCGCGGGCGCCACGGGAGGCCCCGCCCCGCCGCCCGCCCCCCGCGGCCGGCGCACCCGGGACCCGGACCGGCCCGCCCACCGGAGCGGGTGCCCGGGCCCCGTTCCGGCCCTGGACGATCCCGACCGTCGGCACGCCGTGGGCGCAGCCCGCACCGGCCGCCGCCCCGAGCGCGGCCGCGGGGCCGGCCCCGGCCGCGGACCGGGGCACGGCGACCGCCGCGGACCCGGCGCACGCGCTCGACGCGTTCGACGCCGAGGACGACCTCTCCATCCTCGTCTACGACCGCGGGCTCGTCGTCCGCGCCGCCCACGGCGGGCTGCTCGCGCGCACGCCGCGAGGGCGCGAGGGGCTCGTCGGCCGGCACCTGGACGAGGTGCTCCCGCCCGCGACCTACGCGGGCCTGGCGGAGCGGGCCGCCGCGGCGCTGCGCGGCCGGGGCGGCGAGCTCGACGTCCACAGCGCCACGGGCGACCGCCACTACCGGATCACCGTCAACCCCGTCCACGACGGCGCGGACGTCGTCGGCTGCATGAGCGTCACCCGCGACGTGACGGCCCAGCACCGCGACGCCGGGCTCCTGCGCGAGCTGAGCGACGTCTTCGAGACGACCTTCGACCGCTCGCCGGCCGGCCAGGCGCTGCTGTCGCCCGACGGCCGTTGGCTGCGCCTGAACGACGCGCTCCGGCGCCTGCTCGGACGCGACGAGGACGGGCTCCTCGGCGCGAGCCTCTTCGACGTCACCGCCGCGGAGGACGGGGCGCGGGAGCGCGACCTGCTGCAGCAGGTCCTGACCGGCACCGCCGACGGCTACGAGCTCGAGAAGCGCTTCGTCGACCCGTCCGGCGGCAGCGTCCACGCCTTCGTCCGCATGTCCCCGGTCCGGGCGGCCGACGGTGCGGTGCGCGGGTTCGTCGCCCACGTCGTCGACGCGGCCCGCTGGCGGCCCGCGGGGGACTGACGGCCCCCCGTGCCGGTCGACCCCGCAGCCGCCGCGGCACCGCTCCGTGCGCTCCGGGGCCCGCACCCCGGCCGGCCGCGGCCCGTCGCCGACCCCCGGCCGTCCGCGCACGGGCGGGCCGCGGCGCTGATCGTCCTCGCCGCCGCGTCGGGCGTGGGGTGGTGGCCCGTCCTCGGCGCCGCGACCGCGGCGTGCCTGCCCGTCCTCCTGCTCTCGGTGCTCGTGGCCCTCGGCGCGCTGCGCCCCCGGACGGCGGCGGCCCTGCTCCTGGCGTGGCTGCCCGCGGCGCTCCTGCTCCTCGGCGTCCCGCTCTCCGCGTTCGCGCCCCGGGCGTGGGACGACGACGGCGCGGCGCTCCTGACCGGCGCCGGCGCCCTGACCGACGCCGCGGGAGCGGCGCCGACCCGCGACGCGTGGGCGCGGGCGGCGGCCCTGCTGGCGACGGCCGCGCTCTGGCCCGTCGCGGCGGTCCTCGCCCGGCGGCGCGAGCGCTCCGCCGCGGCCCTCGCGCTCGTCCTGCCGGCCCTGCCGCTCGTGGCCGCCCTGGCCCTCGAGCACGTCGCCGACGCGGCGTGGCCGGGGGCGCTCCTGCTCGCGGCGACCGTGCTCTGGGTCGCCCGCGGCCGACTGCGCACGCTCGTCCCGCTGACCCTGCTCGTCGGGCTCGTCTCCGCGGCCGGGGGACAGGCCGCGGGGCCGGAGGAGCAGTGGCTCCCGTTCGTCGAGCCCGCGGGCCGTCCGCCGCAGTTCACGCGCCTGGACACGACCCAGGGCTACGGGCCGCTCCCGGACCGGCGCACGGGCCGGACCATGGCGGAGCTGACCTCGCCGGCCCCCGGCCTCTGGCGGATGCAGGTCCTCGAGCGCTTCAGCAACGGCTGGTCCGTGCGCCTGCGCGAGCGCCCGGAGCTGCCGCAGCCCGCCGCGGTCGTCACGGAGACCACGGTCCGCTACGCCGGGCTGCGCGACGAGCTCGTGCCCGCGCCGGGACGGATCGTCGGCGTCGCCGGGCGCGAGGTCGTGCGCGAGGACGGGGAGGCGCGCAGGCTCGACGACGAGCCGGGGGAGGGGGACGTCCTGCGGGTCCGCGCCGAGGTCGTGCGGGCCACCGCCGCCGGGCTCTCGCGCGTCCCGATGCCGGCGCCGGGCGAGTACGCCGACTGGACGCGGATCTGGGGCGACGGCGAGATCCGGCGCAACGGCCGGCCGGCGACGGAGCTCATCGAGGGCGTCGCGCGCGGCGACGAGGCCACGGACTTCCAGCGCGTGCTGCGGATCGCGTCGGACCTCGCCCGCGGCGCGCGGACGCAGCTCGAGCTCGTCCGCCGCGTCCGCGCGTACCTGCTGGACCCGGACCGCTTCCGCTACACGACGGACGTGCCCGAGCCCGGGACGCAACCCCTCTACGACTTCCTGCTGCACCGCCGCACGGGGTACTGCCAGCAGTTCGCCGGCGGCGCCGCGGCGCTCCTGCGGATGGCCGGGGTGCCGACGCGCGTGGTCACCGGCTTCGCCACCGGTGAGGCGTCGGAGGGCGGCACCTACGTCGTCCGCGACCGCGACGCCCACGCCTGGATCGAGGTGTACTTCCGCGGCTTCGGCTGGGTGCCGTTCGACCCGACGCCGGCGGCCACGGACGCCCGCGTCGACCCGTCCGTGGACGCGCTGGCCGCCGCGGCACCCGCCCGGCCGTCCTCCGGCGGCGCCGGCGCGGCGCTGCTGCTCGTCCCCGTCGCGGTGCTCGGCGGCGCGGCGCTCGTCGGGGCCCGCCGTCGCCGGGCGGCGGACGACGGCGCGGTCACCCCGACGGGGGAGGTCCTCGCGACGCTCGTTCCGGGCCCCGTCGGCCCCGCGACGACCCTGGCGGGGCTGCGCCCGCGGCTCGCGCTCATCGGCCCGGAGGTCGCCGCGCTCGCGGACCGGGTGGAGCGCGCCCGCTGGTCCGGGGCGGCCCCGGACCCGGACCGGCACCCCCGGCTGCGGGTGTGGCGGGCGCTGCGCCACGACGTCGGGCCGCTCCGCGCGGCGGCGCTGCTCGCCCGCGGCGCGCCGCGCCGGGCGCGCCCCGGATCCCCCGGCGGGCATTGAGCCTTACGGGGCCCTGATCGTCCTGCGTCAGTATGGGATGGGTGATGGGCATCGGCGCCTCAGCGGAACGGGATCCCGAGCGGCTGCGGCCCGCGGTGGCGCTGGAGGCCGCCGTGCCACCCCCGGGGGAGGACGTCGCGCCGCTGACCCCCGACGGGGTCGCGCAGTTCGGCGACCGCCTGCGCCACGGCATCCGCCAGGGGATGCTCATCCGCGACGACGTCCTCGACGTCGCGCTCGCCACGCTGCTGGCCCGCGGGCACCTGCTGCTCGAGGACCGTCCGGGCGTCGGCAAGACCCAGCTCGCGCGGTCGATCGCCGGCACCGTCGCCGGGCGGTTCTCCCGCGTGCAGGCCACGGTCGACCTGCTGCCCACGGACATCCTCGGCGCGACGATCTGGCACGCCTCGTCCGCCGCGTTCCACTTCCACCCCGGCCCGATCTTCGCCAACGTCGTCCTGGTCGACGAGCTCAACCGCGCGACGCCGAAGACGCAGTCCGGCCTGCTCGAGGCGATGCAGGAGCGCCAGGTCACGGTCGACGGGCAGTCGCACCCGCTCGAGCGGCCGTTCATGGTCATCGCCACGCAGAACCCGACGGAGGGCTACGACGGCACGTATCCGCTGCCGCCGGCCCAGCTCGACCGGTTCCTCGCACGCGTCTCGCTCGGGTACCCCACCGCCGAGCAGGAGGCCGCGCTCCTGCGCCAGGACCCCGAGCCGCCGACCTCCCCGACCGGCAGCCTGCGCGGGCTGCTCGCCGCCCAGGCCGGCGTGGAGCGCATCGACGCGAGCGACCTGCTGCTGCGGTACGTCGTCGCGGTCCTGCGCGGCACGCGCGAGCACCCGCTGGCCGAGGCCGGCGCCAGCCCCCGGTCGGGCCTGCAGCTCCTGGGTGCCGCGCGCGCCCGCGCCGCGCTGCACGGCCGGGACTTCGTCCTGCCCGACGACGTGCAGGCCCTCGCGCCCGCGGTGCTCGCCCACCGCGTGCAGGCCGTCGCCGCCGCGCCGCCGGAGGCCGGGCTCGAGGTCGTCGCCGACGTGCTGCGCCAGGTCCCCGCCAGGTGAGGCGCCGCCTCGGGCTGATCGCGTTCCCGCTCGTCTGCGGCTTCGGCGGCGCCGCGCTCGGGTCCCTCGCGCTCTTCGGGCTCGCGCTCGGCGTCGTCGTGCTCTACGTCGCCGCCGCCGTCGCGGTGGCGCTCGCCGCGCGTCGCCTGCGGGTGGACCGCACGGTCGAGCGGCACGAGGTCCTCGAGGGCCGGCCGGTGGCGCTGCGCTTCGCCGTCTCCGGCCTGCGCGGCCTGCCCGTGCACGTCGAGGTCCTCGGCGCCGACGGCGGCTGGTGGGTCCTCGGCCCCGGCGGCGGCAGCACCGCGTGCACCATCGACCGGCCCGGGCCCCACGTCCTCGACGCCGCGCGGGTGCGGGTCCGGGACGACCTCGGCCTGTTCTCGCGCCCGGCGCGCGCCGGGGCGCCCGCGTCCCTGCTCGTCCTCCCGCAGCCCACCCCGACGCCCGAGGGCGCCCGGCGCGGCGGCGCGGACCCCGTCGGCGACCCCGAGCCCGACGGCCTGCGCTCCTACGTCCCCGGCACGGCGATGAGCCGCATCCACTGGGCGTCGGCCGCCCGCGGGGGCGAGCTGCAGGAGCGGGCGTTCGTCACGGCCCGCGACCGGCTGCCCCTCGTCGTCGTCGACACGGCCGGCACGGAGGAGGACGAGCACGTCCACTGGGCGATGCGCACGGCCGCCGGGCACGTCCAGGCGCTCCTGCGCTCGGGCGGCTGCCGCGTGCTGCTGCCGGGCGACCGCGCCCCGACCACCGTCTCGGACCCCGTCGGGCACTGGCCGGCGATCCACCGGCGGCTCGCGTCCGTCGAGGCCGACGTGCCCGCCCGGGTGCCGGCCGGCGACGACCACGGCGCGCTGCACGTCCGCGCGGCGCTCGCCCCGGACGGCACCCCGCCCGAGGGGCCGCTGCCCCACGGCGTCGTCCCGCTCGAGCTGTGGGAGGCGGCCGCGTGAGCGCCGCCGCGCCGGCGGGGTCCGCCCGTCCGCTGCGCCGCTCCGGCGCCGTCTCGGAGGCCGGCCGCCCCGAGCCCGTGCGCGGCCGCGCCGTCGCCCTCGTCGGCCTGGCGGCCGCGTCCGCGGTCGCGTGGTGGTCCGTGCTCGGCGCCGGCCTGCTGTGGGCGGCGCCCGTCGTCCTGGTCGCGGTCCTCGTCACCGCCCGCCTGCTGCCCGTCCGGGCCGCCGCGCTGTCCGCGGCGGCCTGGCTCCCGCTCGCGCCGCTCCTGGCCGGGGTCCCGGCCCGCGAGCTGCGACCGGGCGGGCTCGACACCGCCGCGGTGTCGCTCGTGGACGGCCTCGACGCGCTGACCGTCCCGGCCCGCGGGGCGATCGTCGGGGACCCGTGGCCGCTGGCCGCCGCGCTGCTGCTGACGGGGCTGACGTGGTGCGCCTCCGCGGCGCTCGCCACCCGACGGGGACGCGTCGCGGGCCTCATCGCGATCGTGCTGCCCGCCCTGCCGCTCGTCTGGTCCCTCGCGCTGGAGCAGACGCCCGACGCGGCGTGGCCGGGCGCGGTCCTGCTCGGCG
The DNA here is from genome assembly GCA_009699505.1 of Actinomycetota bacterium. Taxonomy (GTDB): domain Bacteria; phylum Actinomycetota; class Thermoleophilia; order Solirubrobacterales; family Solirubrobacteraceae; genus Patulibacter. Next base: position 8,312 of record WLOB01000142.1, read on the forward strand.
CCGGCGTGCTCTGGGCCGCGCGCGGGCGGCTGGCCGTCGTCGTCCCCGCGACCGCCGTCGTCGCGCTCGTCGCGGCCGCCGCGGCGCAGGCCGTCGGGCCGCAGGAGCAGTGGATCCCGTTCGTCGACGCGCCCGGGCGCAAGCCGGCGTTCACGCGGCTGGACACGACGCAGAGCTACGGCCCGCTCGGCGACCGGCGGACGGGCCGCACGATGCTCGAGATCACCTCGCCCGAGCCCGCGCTCTGGCGGATGCAGGTGCTCGAGCGGTTCAACGGCCGCTGGCGCGTCGAGCTGCGCACCACGGACGACCTGCCGCAGCCCGCCGCGGAGGAGGTCCGCAGCACCGTGGAGGTCGTCGGGCTCCGCAACCGGCTCGTCGCCGCGCCCGGCAGGGTCACGTCGGTCGACGGCGGGGGCGGCATCGACCAGGACATCGGCGAGGCGCGGCAGCTCCGGGAGGCCCCCGAGGACGGCGACCGCTACCGCGTGCGCTCCGAGGTCGTCCGCGCGACGGCGGCCCAGCTGCGCGACGTGCCGGTCGCCGAGGGCCCGGCGTACGCGGAGTACATCGAGACGTGGCCGAGCCGCGGCTTCGGCCGCCGGCCCACCCGCCCGGCCATCGACTACCTGAAGGACCGCGAGCGCTTCCGCAACGCGTACGGGGCCGACCGCTTCATCCAGGTGCTCGAGCTCGCCAGGCGGCTGCGCGGCACGGGCGACTCGCAGCTCGAGGTCGTCCGGCGCGTGCAGTCCTACCTCGTCGACCCGCGACGCTTCCGCTACACGACCGACGTGCCGCCGGCGAGCTCGCAGCCGCTCTTCGACTTCCTCCTGGACACCCGCGCGGGCTACTGCCAGCAGTTCGCGGGCGCCGCGGCGATGCTGCTGCGCCTCGCCGGCGTGCCGTCCCGGGTGGTCACCGGGTTCGCCACCGGCACGGCCGACGGGGACGGGCGCTACGTCGTGCGCGACGAGGACGCGCACGCGTGGATCGAGGTCTACTTCCCCGGCTACGGCTGGATCCCGTTCAACCCGACGCCCGCCGAGGCGGAGGCCACGGTCGCCGCCGAGGTCGACGTGTTCGCGCCTCCCGGCACCGCGTCCGGCACGCCGGCGGGGGACGGCCCGGGGCTCCTGCTCGTCCCCGTGGTCGCCGCGGCGCTGGCGGCCGGCGTCGTCGTGCGCCGCCGGACCCGGCACCTGCAGGACGGGCCCGCCGCGGTGCCCGTCGGCGAGCTGCTGGCGCGCCTCGTCCCGGGGCCGGTCGGTCCCGCGACGACGCTGGGGGCGCTCGGCCCGCGGCTGCGCGAGCTCGGTCCGGCGACCGCGGCCCTGGCCGAGCGGACGGAGCGCGAGCGCTTCGCCGCCGGCGGCGGGTCGCCCGAGCGCCACCCGCGGCTGCGGGTGTGGCGCGCGCTGGCCGACGACCTCGGCCGCGGCCGCGCGACCGTCCTCATGGTCCGGCGGA
>WLOB01000143.1 GCA_009699505.1 Actinomycetota bacterium
GCGAGCGCGCCCGCGCGGTCCAGGCGCTCCTGGCCGAGCCGCGCACCGTCTTCCTGCTCGTGGCGGCCCCGCACCCCGAGTCCCTGGCCGAGGCGGGGGAGTTCCGCAAGGCGCTCACGGGCCGGGACATCACCTACGGCGGGCTCGTCGTCAACCGCCTGACCCGCGCGGCGCGCCACGAGGACGAGGACGCCGTCCGGGACGCGCTCGCCGGCGCGCTGGGCGACGAGGACGTCGCCGCCCGCGCGGCGGAGATGCACGAGCGCATCCGCCGGCAGGCCACCCACGACGAGCGGCTCATCGCCTCGCACGTCGCGGGACCGGGGGACGAGCCCGTCCTGCTCGTCCCGCAGCTCGCGGAGGACGTCCACGACGTCGCCGGGCTCGACCGCCTGGCCGAGCACCTGTTCCCGGCGGGCTGAGCCCGCAGGGACGCCGGGCGGGTGCCCCGAGCCCGGCCGTCCCGGGGCGCAGCCCCACCCCGAGACGCTCGGGGTGGGGCCCGCAGGCGCTCCTAGAAGCCGTACTTCTCGCGCAGCTCGTCGTCGTTCTCGGCGAGCTGCTCGGCGAGCTCGACGAGGACCTTGGCCTGCTTCCACGAGGCGTCGTCCTGCATCTTGCCGTCGATCATGTGGACGCCCTTGCCGTCCGGGATCGCCTCGATGATCTTCTTCGCGAACGCGACCTCGTCCGGGTCGGGGGAGAAGACCTTCTTCGCGATGTCGATCTGCACGGGGTGCAGCGACCAGGTGCCGACGCAGCCGAGGATGAACGCGGCGCGGAACTGCGCCTCGCAGGCCACGACGTCCTTGATGTCGCCGAACGGGCCGTAGAACGGCAGGATGCCGTTGGCGACGCAGGCGTCGACCATGCGGGCGACCGTGTAGTGCCACGGGTCCTGCTGGGCGCGGACGCGGCCGGCCTCGAGGTCGTCGGCGGACGTCGGGTCGGAGATCGAGACGTAGCCGGGGTGGCCGCCGCCGACGCGGGTGGTCTTCATGCGGCGCGACGCGGCGAGGTCGGCCGGCCCGAGCGAGATGCCCTGCATGCGCGGGGAGGCGCCGGCGATCTCCTCGACGTTCGCCATGCCCGAGGCGGTCTCGAGGATCGCGTGGAAGAGGATCGGGCGGGTGACGCCGGCCTTCGCCTCGAGCTGCGCGACGAGGCGGTCGGCGTAGTGGATGTCCTGGGCGCCCTCGACCTTCGGGATCATGATGACGTCGAGCTGGTCGCCGATCTCCGTCACGAGGGTCGTCAGGTCGTCGAGGACCCACGGGCTCTCGAGCGAGTTGACGCGCGTCCAGAGCGGCGTGCCGCCCAGGTCGGCGGTCCTGCCGACCTCGACGAGACCGGCGCGCGCGGCCTCCTTGTTGTCGATGGAGACGGCGTCCTCGAGGTTGCCGAGGACGATGTCGGCCTTCGCGGCGATCGCCGGGAGCTTCGACCGCATCTTCTCGTTGCTCGGGTCGAAGAAGTGGATCATCCGCGAGGGCGGGACCGGGATCTCGCGGACCGGCTCCGGCGCCCCGACGGCGAGCGGCTTGAAGAAGTCACGGGGATTGCGCATGAGGGCGGATCCTACCCGCGGTCCGGGAGGCGGGTCCGGCGGCGCGGACGCACCGGTCGCCGCCCGCCCGGTGCGCCGCGTCCCGTCCGTCGGGCCGGTCGCCGCGGCCCGGTCGGCCCGTCCTGCATCCGGTGTCCCGGTCGACGCGTAGACTGCGATTAGGTGCAATTCCAACCGGGTTTTGCATGTATTCGAGTCGAGGAGTCCCCGTGGCCACCACGAAGAAGCAGACCGTCCCGTTCATCGTCTCCGGTGAGGGCACCGGCGTGCTGCAGCGGATCACCGTCGGCGGCGACGGCACCGCGCACCGCTTCGCCACCGACACCGTGCCACCCTTCGGCGGTCAGGACTCCGAGCCCAGCCCGCTGTCCCTGACCCTCGGCGCCCTCGCGGGCTGCAACCAGATCACGGCCCAGATCGTCGCGAAGGAGCTCGGCGTGACCCTCGGGCGCTTCACCTTCGACGTCGTCGGCGACTTCGACCCGTCCGTGATGGCCGGCGGCGCCGAGGGCGACGCGAACTTCGACGCCGTGCACGTGCAGGCGACCGTCGAGAGCGACGCCGACGAGGCGACCTTCGAGCGCCTGCGGTCCGAGACGGAGCGCCGCTGCCCCGTCACGCAGCTCTTCGTCCGCAGCGGTCTGGAGTTCGACTCGGAGTGGACCGCCGCGCCGCTCGCCGGCTGAGGAGGGGAGGGCCGCCCGGCGGCCGCCCGGCGGCCCGGTCCCGCGCCCCGGACGGTTCCGGGGCCGGCCGTCCGGGACGCTCCTCAGCCGAGGAGGGTGTCGACGATGAGGTAGCCGTTCAGCGCGATGATGATCGCCGCGATGACGCTCGCGGCGATCGTCGTCACGCGCCGGTTGACCATCGCGCCCATCACCCGCCGGTCGCTGCTGATGAGGATGAGCGGCACGAGCGCGAACGGGATGCCGAAGGAGAGGACGACCTGCGAGACGACGAGGACGTCCGTCGTCGGCAGCCCCAGGGCGAGGACGACGAGCGCCGGGCTCATCGTCACCATCCGGCGGGCGAAGAGCGGGATCCGCCAGTCCATGAAGCCCTGCATGACGATCTGCCCCGCGTAGGTCCCGACGCTCGAGGACGACAGGCCCGACGCCAGCAGGGCGACGGCGAACGCCAGCGCGGCCCCGCCGCCGACGTACTCGCGCAGCCCGCGGTGCGCGGCCTCGATCGAGTCGACGTCCGTGGCCCCGATGCGGAAGAACAGCGCCGCGGCCACGAGCATCATCGAGAGGTTGATCAGGCCGGCGATGCTGAGCCCGAGGCCCACGTCGATCCGCAGCCAGCGCAGGAGCTCCCGGCGCTCGCCCTCGTCGCGCGGCGCCATCCGCTTCTGCGTCAGCGCGGAGTGCAGGTAGACGACGTGCGGCATGACGGTCGCGCCGATGATGCCGACGACGAGCAGCAGCGACTCCGAGCCGGCGAGGCCCGGGGTCAGGCCGTCGAGGATCCCCGAGGCGGACTGGTTGCCGACCGCGAAGAGGTCGTAGACGAACCCGGCGGCGACGAGGCCGAGCATCGCGGCGATCGCCAGCTCGAACCGCCGGTACCCGCGCTGCTCGAGCGCGAGGATCCCGAAGGCCACCACCGCGGTGATCAGGCCGGCCTCGAACAGCGGGACGCCGAAGAGGAGGTTCAGGCCGATCGCCGCGCCGACGAACTCCGCCATGTCGGTGGCGATCGCGACGACCTCGGCCTGGGCCCACAGCCCGAAGCGGGTCCGCCGGCCGAAGCGGCCGCGCGCGAGCTCGGGCAGGTTGCGCCCCGTCGCCAGCCCCGTCTTCGCCGACAGGTACTGGACGAGCATCGCCATCGCGCTCGACATGACGACGACCCAGACGAGCAGGTAGCCGAACTGCGCCCCGGCCGAGATGTTCGTGGCGAAGTTGCCCGGGTCGACGTAGGCGACCGCGGCCACGAACGACGGTCCCAGGAGCGCCAGGCGACCCCTGACGCGACCGCGCCCGCGGGCGGTCTCGAGGTGGCTGGGGGTGAGGGGGGCGTCCGGGGCTGGAGGGGCAGCGGGCCGGTCGCCCTGGACTGTGGGCTCTATGCGCGAATTTGTATCGCGAGCCAAAACCTCGGCCGTGCGCGCCATCCGGCAGACTCCCGCTCGCGCGATCCGCCGCAACCCGACCTGGAGTAGCAATGTCCGACGAGCCGACCTTCACCCCCGGAACCGACGACCTCCCCGAGGTCCGTCACGCGACGGGTTCCCACCAGTACGGGCGCTACTTCGAGGAGTTCGAGGAGGGCGCCACCTACAAGCACTGGCCCGCGAAGACCGTCACGGAGGGGGACGACCACCTCTTCTGCCTCCTGACGATGAACCACCACCCGCTGCACCTCAACGACGTCTACGCCAAGCGGTCGCAGCAGGGCAAGAACGTCGTCGTCGGTCCGTACGTCTACTCCCTGGCGCTCGGCATCTCCGTCTCCGACATCTCGGGCCTGGCCATCGCCAACCTCGCGACGGACGACCTCTCGCACCCCAACCCGGTCTTCCACGGCGACACCCTGTTCGTCGAGACCGAGGTCCTCTCGAAGAAGGCGTCCAAGACGAAGCCCGACCGCGGCGTCGTCATCGTCCACACGCGCGTCTTCAACCAGGACGGCGTCCTGGTCGCCGAGTTCAAGCGCCGCGTGCTCGTCCCGAAGAAGAACCCGGGCGAGTAGGGGGACCGAGCCGCCGGCGGAGCTCGAGCGCCAGCGCCACCGCCAGACGGCGGTCGCCGGGGCGGTGCCCCAGCTCCTCCGTCGCGCGGCCCACCCGCTGCAGGACCGTGTTGCGGTGCGTCTGCAGGCGCGCCGCGGCCCGCGGCGCGTTGTCCGCCTCGTCCAGGAACACCCGCAGCGTCTCGCGCAGGCGCGCGGCGGTCGGCGTGTCGTCGGCCAGCGGCCCGAGGGTCGCCGCCACGAACTCCTCGGCGTGCGCCCGGTCGCGGCCGGCCAGCGCGGTGATCTCGAGCGCGGTCCACGTCGACACCCGCTCCCCGGACGGGTCGTCGCGCAGGAGGCGGTGGATCGCCGTCGCGGCCTCGTGGCTGCGCCGGAACCCCCCGGCCCCGGCCGCCGCCGGCCCGATCGCCACCCGCACCATCGGGTCGATAGCGGCCAGCGCCCGGTCGACCGCGGACTCCTCCGGCACGCCCGGGCCGGTCAGCCAGGCCCAGAGCGTCCTGGAGCCCGCCGCGAGCGTCAGCGGCGTGCCGGCCCCGGCGACCCGGGCGACGGCCATCGCCGCGGTCTCGAGCGCGCCCGCGTCGGCGGGACCGTCATCGCGCCACAGCACGAGGGCCGTGTGGCGGCGGTCGAGGTCGACGCGCAGCCGCGTGCTCGCGGTGGCGCGGTCCAACGGCGCGCCGTCCAGCACGAGCCGGATGGTCTCGGCGCGCCGGGCGAGCGCCCCGCCCAGGACCTGCTCCCGCTCGCGCTGCATCTCCAGGATGACCCGTCCGAGGACCCCGTCGACGTACCGGAACAGCAGGTCGAGCGAGACGTTGAGGACCGCCGCGAGGTCGTCCCGCGAGGTCGCGACGTCCTCGGCGACCGTCATCCAGCGACGCCAGAGGACCTGCTGGCCCTGCCGGTAGCCCTGGTAGACGACGTCGGACTCGATCCCCCGGCGCACGACGGTCCGCGCGAACTCGAGGGCCTCGGCCGGCGGCTCCTCCGTCGGCGGGTCGGCCGGGCGTCGGGCGACCGCGACGTACCGGCGGGCGTTGCCGCGACAGCTCGCCGCCGCCTCCGCGCGGATCACCGGGTCGGCGTCCAGCGCGGGGACGGTCGCGACGATCGCCTCCACCATCTCGTCGACCACGGACTCCAGGTGCACCTCGACCCGGTCGGCGATCCGTCCGAGCAGCTCCGGGAGGTCCGTCATCGCCGCAGTGTGCCAGCGCCCATTCCCGGCGGGGAAGTTCGTGCGAGACGCCATCACCACGCGTGCCGGGGCGGGCTAGCGTCGCGTCATGATCGAACGGACGACGGACGACGCCGACACGGACCTCGACGTGCTGATCGTGGGGGCGGGGATCTCCGGCATCGGCGCCGCCTGCCACCTGCGGTCGCGGCTGCCGGGGAAGCGCATCGCGATCCTCGACGCGCGGGAGGCGATCGGCGGGACGTGGGACCTCTTCCGCTACCCCGGCGTGCGGTCGGACTCCGACCTGCACACCTTCGCGTTCGAGTTCAAGCCGTGGACGAGCGAGAACATGATCGCGGACGGCCACGAGATCGTGGCGTACCTCGAGGAGGCCGCGCGGGAGCACGGCGTGCTCGAGCACCTCCGCTTCGGGCACCGGGTGCTCTCCGCGTCGTGGTCGGGCGACGAGGCCCGCTGGACCGTCCGCGTCGCGCACGACGGCCGGGAGGAGGAGCTGACGACGCGCGTCCTCTTCTCCGCCACGGGCTACTACGACCACGCCCGGGGGTTCGCGCCGGAGTTCCCGGGTGCGGAGGACTTCGCCGGCCGGGTCGTCCACCCGCAGGCGTGGCCGGAGGACCTCGACCACGCGGGGCAGCGGGTCGTCGTGATCGGCAGCGGTGCCACGGCCGTCACGCTCGTCCCGGCGATGGCGCGGTCCACCGCGCACGTGACGATGCTGCAGCGCTCGCCGACGTACATCGTGCCGGTGCCGCGGCGCAACGCGCTCGCCAACGCGATGAACCGGGTGCTCCCGGAGGCGCTCGCCTACCGCATCACCCGCCGCCTGAACGTCGCCGTGTGGCGGGGCGTCTACAACGGCTGCCAGCGGTGGCCGCGCGCCTCGCGGCGCCTGATCCGGGCGATCACCCGGCGGCTGCTGCCGGCGGGCTACCCCGTCGACGAGCACTTCAAGCCGCGCTACGACCCGTGGGACCAGCGCCTCTGCGCCGTGCCCGACGGCGACCTGTTCCGGGCGATCAAGGACGGCCGCGCGTCCGTCGTGACCGACCGGATCGACCGGTTCACCGAGACCGGGATCCGCCTGGAGTCCGGACGCGAGCTCGAGGCGGACGTCGTCGTGACGGCCACCGGTCTGCGGATGCTGCCCTTCGGCGGCATCGACGTGTCGGTCGACGGCCGGCGGATCGACTTCGGGGAGACCGTCACCTTCAAGAGCATGATGCTCGGCGGCGTCCCGAACTTCGCGTTCGCCTTCGGCTACACGAACATCGCCTGGACCCTGAAGGTCGACCTCGTCTGCGAGCACTTCTGCCGGCTGCTCGCGCACATGGACGAGCGCGGGTGGGACGTCGTCGTCCCCGAGCTCGACGACCCGACCCTGGAGACCTCGCCGTTCCTCGACTTCGACGCGGGCTACGTGCAGCGCGGGATCGACGCGTTCCCGCGACGGGGGTCCCACGGGCCGTGGACCGTCGAGATGGGGTGCGTCGCCGACCGGGAGCGTCTGCGGCGCGGGGGCGTCGAGGACCCGGCCCTGCGGTTCTCGACCGCGGACCGCCGGCCGGCGGTCGTCGCCTGAGCGACCGCCGCGGACGACGGGCCATCCGCCCTACAGGCCGCCGACGCGCTTCGGCGGCCAGTAGGTGCCCACCGCGTTGCCGATGACCCACTCCACGCGGACGGGGCCCCAGTAGCGGCTGTCCTCGGAGTTGCCGCGGTTGTCGCCGAGGACGTAGACCGTGTCCTTCGGGACCGTGATCGTGCTCGCGAAGGTGCAGTCGTCGCCCGACGCGCAACGACGGACGAACGGCTCGCGAACCCGCTTCCCGTTGCGGACGACGCGGCCGCGACGCAGCGAGATCCGGTCGCCCGGGACGCCGACGACGCGCTTGACGAAGGTGCTGTCGTCCGCCTCGTCCCGCGGGACCGCGCAGAGGCTCGGCGTGCCGCCGCCCTGGTCGCGGTCGGAGCACCCGCCCTCCTCGGGGTCCTTCGCCGGGTGGAAGACGATGACGTCGCCCACGGACGGGGTCGAGCCGAGGCGGTGGCCGACGCGCTCGACCACGATCCGCTGACCGATCTGGAGCGTGGGCTCCATCGACTCCGAGGGGATCTGGTACGGCTTGACGGCCAGCGCCTGGACCGCGAAGACCATGCCGAGGACCACGGCGATCGTGAACACCATCGAGACGAGGGAGTTCCGCCGCAGGCGCTTGAGGGTCGGGAGCACGGAGGGATCGTGGCAGAGCCCCCGTCGCCGCGAGCCGCCGGGGGACGAACGGCCGCCGCCGCCCGGGGAGGGGCCGTCGTCCGGGGTCGCGGCGAGGATGGGGCCGTGGCGGACGACGCGCGGGCACGACGGATCCTGGACGGCGTGCGGGCGATCCCGGAGGGCTTCGTCCGGACCTACGGCGACCTCGATCCGGCGGCGCCGAGGCTCGTCGGCCGGGTCCTCGCCGGCTGCCCCGCCGACGTGCCGTGGCACCGCGTGGTGCGGGCCGACGGGGCCCTGACCCAGGCGGACCGCCAGGCGGCGCTGTTGCGCGCGGACGGCGTGCCGCTGACCGCGGTCGGCCGGGTCGACCTGGCGGCGGCCCGGCTGCCGCTGCCGCCGGGCGAGCACCTGGGGTGAGACGGGGGCGAATCGGGCCTCGAGCGCCCGCGACGGGCGCGGGAGCGGCTCGACGTCGGTACGCCGAGAGGCTCGCGGGTGCCGACCTCAGACCAGCGCGCGCCAGGCGGCCGCGAGCTCCGCCACCCGCTCGTCCGTGCCGAGCGCGCGCCCGTCGACCGACGCCACCGGGACGACGCCGCGTGCGGCCGTCGTCAGGAACGCCGCCCGGGCGTGCGCGAGGTCCTCGACGGTGAGGGCGTGCTCCTCGGCACCCGCGGCGCCGATCGCCCAGCCGCGCGTGACCCCCGGGAGGATCCCGCGGACCGGCGGGGTGCGGATCCGGCCCGTCGCGTCGACCACGAAGAGCGACGCGCGGCTCGTCTCGCCGAGGAGGCCGGCGTCGTCGTGGAGCAGCGGCTCGTCGGCGCCGGCCTCCGCGGCGAGGGCCTCGGCCTCCTCCGCCCACGACCGGTCGGCGAGCTTGCGCTCCCGGCGCGCGTCGGTCGGGTCGAACCCCGGGACGAGGGCGAGCCGGACCGGCTCGCGGGGCGGCGGGGTCCGCGCCCGGCTGGCCACGCCGGTCCGCGCGGCGACCTCGAAGCGCACGACGGTGGGGCGGCCGGCGGTCCGGCGCCACGTCTCGGCGAGCGCACGCACGGCGGTCACCTGCTTCGGGGCGGCCCCGGAGCGCCGGAGGCGGAGCAGATGCCGGTCGAACAGACGGACGCGCCCCGACTCGATCAGCACGGTTTCGATCAACGGTTCGTCGGGGCGCCGGCGGAACACGAACCCATCGTCCCACGGGGGCGTTCGGCGGGCTCCGATCCCACCCGGGCCCGCGGAACGCGCGTTCGCCCGATGGGCGTTCGTGATCGACCGCGAGCGGGCCTGCGCGGTTCACGCACGGGCGCGTACGACCTGTGTGATCGGGCACCGAAAGCGCGACGCGCGGCGCGCCGCGTTCCGGTTGACTACCTCGAATTCCTTGTTGGCCCCTAGGAGGACCAGTCCAGTGCCCGACACATCCGTGCTGACCGAGAACGCCAAGCTCCTTGCCTGGGTCGACGAGATCGCAGGGCTCACGCAGCCCGAATCCGTCGTCTGGTGCGACGGCTCCGCCGAGGAGTACGACCGCCTCTGCCAGGAGCTCGTCGACGCCGGCACGTTCCGCAAGCTCTCGGACGCCAAGCGCCCGAACAGCTACCTCGCCTGGTCCGACCCGTCGGACGTCGCACGCGTCGAGGACCGGACCTACATCTGCGCCGCGACCGAGGCGGAGGCCGGGCCGAACAACAACTGGCGCGAGCCCTCCGAGATGCGCGCGGAGATGCAGCAGCTGTTCGCGGGCGCGATGCAGGGCCGCACGATGTACGTCGTGCCGTTCTCGATGGGCCCGCTGGGCTCGGACAAGAGCAAGATCGGCGTCGAGGTCACCGACTCGCCGTACGTCGTGGTGCAGATGCGCATCATGACCCGCATGGGCAAGGGCGCCCTGGACGACCTCGGCACGGACGGCGAGTTCGTCCCGTGCGTGCACTCCATCGGCGCGCCGCTCGCCGCC
>WLOB01000144.1 GCA_009699505.1 Actinomycetota bacterium
GGCCCGCGCGCGCCAGGCCGGCGCCGTCGAGGGTCGCGGGGTCGCGGCCGACGAGGGTGGGCGCGAGCGCCCGGGCGCCCTCGAGGTCGCCCCGGGCGACGAGGGCCCCGAGGTCCCGTCCGGCGCCGGCGAGCGACCGGCCGCCGAGCGCGCCCCAGGTCACCGCCGCGGTCAGGACGGCGCGGGGGAGGGGCCGGTCGCGCGTCGTGCGGTGCAGGACGAGGACCGGTCCGGCGCCCAGCGCCGCGCCGGCGAGCGCGTAGCCCGCACCCGCGGCGCGGTCGTCGCGCCAGATCCGCGCCTCGAGCGCCAGCATGGCCGACCCGAAGAGCGCGACGGGGTGGCCGCGCCGGGGGTCGCCGAAGGCCCGGTCGGCGAGCAGTCCCAGCAGCAGCCCGGCCGCGTCGGCCCGGCGGACCGCGGCGCCGCGGGACCGGCGGGTCACCGCGCGGCCTCGTTGCCCCCGTCGCGCTCCGCCGCGAGCGCGCCGCGCGCGGCGCGCACCTCGTCCCGCGACGGGGTCCAGTTCGCGCGGACCATCCGCCAGCGACCGTCGTGGGCGTGCAGCTCGGTGACCGAACCGGGGGTCACGTCGATCCGCCACGCGGCACCGGCCGGGGCGCCCAGCGCGACCGCGATCGCCGCACGGACGACCCCGCCGTGCGTGACGGCGACGAGCGGCTGCTCGTCCTCGGCGTGCGCGGACAGCCAGGCGCCGACGCGGGCGGTCAGGGCCTCGAGGGACTCGCCGCCCGGCGGCGCGAACGCGGGGTCGGTCATCCACGCGACCACGGGCTCGGGGTCGGCGGCGTGGAGGTCGGCGAGGGACCGCCCGGCCCAGTCGCCGAAGCCGGCCTCGCGCAGGCCGTCGTCCTCGGCGGCGTCCGGGTGGCCCAGGGCGACGGCGGTCTCGGCGCAGCGACGCGCGGGGGAGCGCAGCACGACTGCGTTCGACGGCAGGTGGGCGCGCAGGGCGTGGGCCTCGGCGCGGCCGCGGTCGTCGAGCCCCTCGTCCAGCGGGAACGACGCGGCGCGCACGGCCGCCGTCGTGCCGTGCCGGAGCAGGTGCAGGCGGGCGGTCACCGGATCGGGGGGACGGTCGTCGGCACGCGGCGATCATGCCAGGGCGACCGCCCCGGGGTGCCCGGGTCGCCCGTCCGTCGCGCCGGGACGCCCCCGGCGCCGGGTCCCGGCGACGACGAAGGGCCCGGTCCTGCGTCGGATCCGGGCCCTTCGTGGTCCTGCTGAGGCGGAGAGAGGGGGATTCGAACCCCCGAATGAGTTTCCCCATTACACGATTTCCAGTCGTGCCCATTCAACCGCTCTGGCACCTCTCCAGCGGACCGGGAAGGCTACCGAAGGTGGCCCGTCGCCCGCCGCCCGACCCTCCGGCGGAGCGCTGCGTCGCGCCCTCGCCGGTCCCTGGCGCGGTCGGCCGCCCGCGGCGGCGGGCCCGGGACCCGGCAGGCCCTAGAGCCGCCAGCCGCCCTCGACGAGCACCTCGACCTCGGTGCCCGCGGCGTCCAGGCCGATCGCGCGGACGTCGTGCGAGCCGACCATGAAGTCGACGTGGATCGCGGAGCGGTTCGCGCGGGCGTGGTCGGCCTCGTCGGCCAGGCACATCGTGTAGGCCGAGCCGAGCGCGAGGTGGCTCGCGGCGTTCTCGTCCAGCAGCGTCTCGTGGAAGACGGTGCCGGTCTGCCCGACGCGGCCGTCGCCGTCGACGAGGGCCAGCTCGCCGAGCCGGCGGGCGCCCTCGTCGCGGCCGATCCAGCCGCGCAGCACCTCGACCCCGGTGGTGGCGTCGGCGCGGACGACCTCGCCGCCGGAGAACTCGACCTCGATCCCGTCGACGGTCGTGCCGCCGAGCGTGAGCGGCTTCGTCGCGCGGACCACGCCGTCGACGCGCGTGGGGTCCGGGGTCGTGAAGACCTCCTCCGTCGGCACGTTGGCCTGGTGGGAGATGCCGCCGACGGTGTCCATGCCCGCGGCGATGAACCGCGAGGACGGCAGCAGGCCGACGGTCAGGTCGGTGCCGGGGCCGACGAGCCGGATCGCGTCGAACGACCGCTCGTTGAGCTTGGCGGCGTGGGCGCGCAGCTCGGCGGCGCGGGCCTGCCAGGCGGCGACCGGGTCGTCCTCCAGGCGCAGCACCGTGATGATGTCCTGCTCGAGGCGCCGCAGCGCCTCGTCGGCCGGCAGGTCGGGGAACACGAGGCCCGCCCAGCCGGCGTTCGGGGCGGGGACGACGGTCCAGTTGAGCTCGCGGCGGTTGATAACGCCGGCGGTCTCGCGCAGCGACGGCAGCTGGTCCTTGCCGACCCGGCCCGGGTCGATCCCGGCGTAGACGCCCGGGCGGACCTGGCCGACGAGCGAGATGTTCGCGGCGCGCGCCTCGCCCAGGGCGGTCATGCGCGCGCCGAGCCAGGGCGGCACGACCTCGAGGGTGTCCTCGGCGGCGTGCTCGAGCCGGGCGCGCTTGATCAGCGGGTCGAACCAGGCGACGTCGACGTACGCCGCGCCGGCGCGGTACGCCTCGGCGGCGATCGCGCGGACGAGCGGCTCGTGCCCGCCGACCTGCCCGCCGACGGCCACGACCTGGCCCGGCTGCACGTTGGCACCGACGCGGACCGCGAGGGCCGCGAGGCGCTCGAGCAGCCCCGCCTCGGGCTGCAGCGGGTCGGTTCCGTGCGGGTCGTGCGCCGTGCTCACCCGACGGACGCTACCGCGCGCCCGTCGGGTGGCGGGACGGCCGGGGCTCAGGCCTCGACGGGCTGCCCGTTGGCCGTCAGCGTCGTGGGGACGTTGCCGCGGGTGGCCTTGGAGTACGGGCACACCTGGTGGGCGTCGTGGACGATCTTCTTCGCGGTCTCGTCGTCGACGCCGGGGAGCGTGACGGCCAGCGTGGCCTGCAGGCCGAGGCCGCCCTCGCCCTTGCCGATCTCCACGGTCGCGTCGATCGAGACGGCCGACACGTCGGTGTCGCCGGAGACGCCGCCGATGGCGCCCTCGAAGCAGGCGGCCCAGCCGACCGCGAAGAGCTGCTCGGGGTTCGTGCCGTCGCCGCCCTTGCCGCCGAGGCCCTCGGGCACGTCGAGCTTCAGGTCGAGGCGGCCGTCGTCGGTCTTCCCGGTGCCGTCGCGGCCTCCGGTGACGGTGGCGTTCGCGGTGTAGACGGGCTTGAAGCCGGCCATGGGGTGCTCCTCGTGTTCGGGTGCGGGTCGGACCGACCGTAGCGGGCGTCGGCGGCGGGCCCGGCGGGACGGCCCCCGCGAGGGCGTCGTCCACCGGACCCCCTCCCGTAGGCTGCGGCGCATGGCCTCCGCGTCGGCGCCGCCTCCTCCCTCGACCGCCGTCGAGGACTACCTGAAGGCCGTCTTCGCGCTGGAGACCCGGCTGGGCGGCGCGGTGCCCACGACGGCGCTGGCCAACCGCCTGGGGATCACCCCGGGGTCCGTGTCGGCGATGCTGCGCCGGCTCGCCGACCTGGGGCTCCTGTCGCACGAGCCGTACCGCGGCGTCCTGCTGACGGAGGAGGGCCGCCGGGTCGCCCTGCGCACGCTGCGCAACCACCGACTGCTCGAGCTCTTCCTCGTCGAGGTGCTCGACGTGCCGTGGGACCGGGTCCACGACGAGGCGGAGCGCCTGGAGCACGCGGTCTCCGACGACCTCGTGGAGCGGATCGCGGCGAAGCTCGGCCACCCCGAGGTCGACCCGCACGGCGATCCGATCCCGGACCGGCAGCTCGAGCTGGCGGAGCCCGTGACGCGCAGCCTGCACGACCTGGAGGTCGGGGACGCGGCGCGGTTCGTGCGGGTCTCGGACGCCGATCCGGCGATGCTGCGCTACCTCGCCGAGCGCGGCGTCGTCCCGGGCCGGGCGCTCGTGCTCGTGGACCGCCAGCCCTTCGGCGGGCCGCTGACCGTCCGGCTGGGCGAGGTCGAGCACGCGCTCGGCCCCGAGCTGGCGGCGGCGATGCGCGTCGCCGACTGAGGGGGCCGGTCCGTAGCCTGTCGGGCCGATGGCCGACGCGACCCAGGGGACCGACGACGCCCCCGCGCCGCGGTCCGGGGCCCGGCCCGCCACCGGCCGGCGATCCCGGACGCCGCGCCTCGCACGCACCGGCCTGCCGGCGTGGGAGCTCGCGCTCCTCGGCGGCCTCGTCCTGGTGGCGCTGCTCCTGCGGCTCTGGAACGTCGGCCAGAACCTGCCGCTCGTCTACAACATCGACGAGTCCGCGCGGTTCGTCCCGGACGCCGCGGGCTTCTTCTCGCAGCGGCTCGGCTACCGGGAGCTCGTCAACCCGCCGGGGATGATGGGGCTGCTCGGGATCGTCGACCAGCTCTGGTTCCGCCCGCAGGGCATGTCCCCCGGCGAGGCGCTGGCGCGCGACCCCGGTCAGGCGTACCTCCTGGGCCGCGTGGTCGTCGCGCTGCTGTCGGTCGCCGCGGTGCCCGTCCTGTACGCCGCGGCGCGCCGCCTCGTCGGCCGGACCGCCGCGCTCGTCGCCGCCGGTCTCCTGGCCGTGGCGTTCCTGCCCGTCGCGTACTCGCGGGTCGCGCTCGCGGACGGCCCGACGCTGCTCTTCGTCGCGCTCGGGCTGCTCGGTGCGGCGTGGCTGCTGCAGGACCCGCCCGCCCGGCGCCGCGGCCTCGTGCTCGCCGGGGTCGCCGTCGGGCTGTCGGCGGGCTTCAAGTACAACGCCGGGATCGTGGTGCTCGCACCGGTCGCGGCGCTCGTGCTGCGGACGGCGGAGACGGGGTGGCCGCACGCGATCCGCCGCGGGCTGCTCATGGGCGTCGTGGGCGTCCTGTCGTTCGTCGTCTCCAACCCGTACGTCCTGATCGACCCGCACGAGGTCTGGCGCGCCATCGAGTACCAGGCGAACTGGTCGGCGTCCGGGCGCTACGTGGGCGAGCCGATGACGAACGGCTTCGCGTTCTACACGTGGGCGGCCGGCTGGGGCGTGGGCTGGGCGCCGCTGGTCGCCGCGGTCCTGGGCTCCGCCCTGCTCGTGCTGCGGCGGTGGCGGATCGCCGTCGTCCTGCTGCCGCTCGTGGCGGGCTACCTGCTCGTCATGGGCCCGCAGGACCGCTTCTTCGCCCGCTGGCTCATCCCGATCGTGCCGGTGCTGGCGATCGCGGCGGGCGTCGCGGTCGCCGAGCTCGCGGGCCTCCTGCGACGGCGGCCCGTGCGGATCGCGCTGGCGACGGTCCTCGCGGTCGGGCTCGGGGCCCAGTCTTTCGCGCACAGCGCGCACACCGCGCACGTCGTGGGCCGCGACGACACCCGCACCGTCGCCCGCGGCTGGATGGAGGCGAACATCCCGCCGCTCTCGGGCGTCGTCGTCGAGTCGATGTCGCCCGGGTCGTGGATGCCGACGCTCGACGGCCGGGACGACTGGTTCTCGCTCAACCGGTGGTCGCGGTACCAGACGATCCCCGCGGTCCAGCGCCGCGACGCGCGGGAGCACCCGCAGCTGCGGATCAAGGCCGGCTTCTCGTCGTGGGTGCGCATCCTCTACCCCGAGCTCCTCGACGAGTTCGAGCGCTACGGCTACTGCTGGGTCATCACCGGCAGCTACCAGGCCGGCCGCGCCGGCCGGACCCCCGAACTGGTGCCCGAGGCGGGTCGCTACTACCGCGAGCTGACGCGCCGCGCGGACCTCGCCTGGCAGGTCTCGCCGTTCTCGCCCGACGCGGGCCCGAAGGGGCTGCCCTACGGCCCGACGACCGCGCCGGTGAAGTACCAGATCGACCGCCAGGCGACGACGTACGAGCTCGCCTACGAGCGGCCCGGGCCCATGGTCTCGGCCTACCGCCTGCGCGGCGGGCGCTGCGCGGCTCCGGACCCCGTCGTGCCGAACGCCCCCTGGGGCTGAGCGGCGACGAGGGCCCCGTAGGTCCGCGACGGCGAGGGCGGGGCGACGGACCCGCGCCCGGGCACGACGGCGGGGACGGCCGTCGCCGCGTCCGGGCCCGCTCAGCCCGTCGGCAGCCCGGAGGGCCGCTCGGGCGCCGGGGCGGAGCCGAAGTCGCGGAACGTGATCGAGCCGCGGAACCGCTCGCGGCCGGCGGCGCCCGGGAGGCCGAGGTCGCGGTCGAACGCCACGTCGTAGCGGAGCGCCGCGAGCAGCCCGTCCTCCGACACGCACGCCCCGATCGGGTAGACCGCGTCGGGCCTGGCGACCCGCAGCAGCGCCTGCACCTCGGGCCCGTCGGCCGCCCCGCCCGCCCGCAGCAGGTCGCGCAGGGGCACCACGCCGCCCGCCCACCGGCAGGGCAGCCCGGCGACGGTGGCCTGCGCCCCGGCGCGCCCGATCCGCAGCTGGCCCGCGAGGAGGCCGGTCGAGTTGCCGGGCGCGTTCGGGATCGGCGAGGTCTCGCGCGACCACGGGGACCCGGCCGACCGCGTGAAGGACGTCGTGCCGTCGTTGTACTGGTCGACCTCCGTGGCGCCGGTGCCCGAGCCGACCGTGAGCGTCGTGCGGCTGGCGCCCGACCGGAAGTCCGCGGTGCCGGGGCCGCGGACGGGGCCGGAGGAGAGGGAGAGGTCGATCGCGTACCGCGCCGTGCCGATCCGGCGGGCCGCGGCGGGGGCCTTCGCCAGGCGGGCGCGCAGGTCGGCGATCACGGCGGCGTCGTCGGACTCGTCCGCGGGGGCGGCCGGCACGAGGCCGTCGGGGACGGCGGCCGCCTGCTCGGGGGTCGCCGCGGGCGGCGCGCCCGCGGGACCGGCGGCGCCGGCCCCGGTCGTCCCGGTCGCCGTGGCGGTGGTGCCCGTGGTCGCGGTGCCGGACCCGGTCGCCGTCGCGGCCCCGGTCGTCGCGGTGGAGGTGCCGCCCGTCGCGGGATCGTCGTCGCCCCCGCAGCCCGCGAGCAGGAGGGCGGTGCAGGAGGCGGCCAGCAGGACCCCGCGGCGGGACATGGGCGGATCGTACGGCCGGCCCCGGCGCGTGGCCACCCCCGGCGGTCAGCCCGTCGGCGGCCCCAGGGCCCCGCGCACGGTGGCCGCGAGCATGGGGCGCAGCGCGGCGACCGTCGCCCCGCCCTGCCGGACGTGCTGGGCGGCGGTCATCGTCAGGCCGTGGACGACGTCGAGCATCCAGGGCACGGTGAGGTCGTCGCGCAGCTCGCCCCGCGCCTGCGCGTCGGCCAGGTAGGAGCCCAGGGGCTCCGTGCCGTGCTCGGCCGTCAGCGCGTCGAGCTGCTCGTGCTCGAGCTCGCGGTGCACGCCGAGGAAGCGGTAGCGCTCGCCGAGCTCCGCGAAGGCGACGGTCAGGCCGACGACGACCTCCAGCGCGTCTGCGTCCTCGCCGCCCGCCCAGGCCGCGCGGCCGGCGGCGACGTGGCGCTCCGCGATCTCCTGCGCCTCGTCGAAGACGCGACGGAAGAGCGCCCGCACCAGGTCGTCGCGCGCCGGGAAGTGCCGGTAGACCGTGGTCCGCCCGACCCCGGACGCCTCGGCGACCTCCCGCATGCTCGCGTCGGGACGCTCCGAGAGCACCCGGACCGCGGCGGCGAGGACCGCGTCGCGGTTGCGCCGGGCGTCGGCGCGCCCCGGGCCGGGGCCGTCGTCGTCGGTCATCGGGCGCGGACGGCGCGGGCCGGGGACGGGGGACGGGTCATCGGCTGCCGGGCCCTCGGGCGGGTACCGGGCGACGGGCCGTGGGACGGGGTGCGGCGAGGATCGGGCGACGGGTCATCGGGCGGGGCGGGCGCGGGCGGGAGTCGGGCGGCGGGCCGAGGGTGCGGCACGCCACGGAAGCCAAGCGGAACACTGTTGTACCGTTTTCCACGGCGGGCGTCCACGGCCCCCGCCCGTCCCCCCGTCCCCTCGTCCGCGAGCCCGTCATGTCCCCATCCTCCCCGAGCACCCCCGCCCAGGCCCCCGACGCCCGGCCGTCCCGCGACGAGCGGCGCGCCGACGCCCGGAAGAACCCCTGGCTCACCCTCGTCGCCGTCGCCCTCGGCGTGATGATGGTCGGCCTCGACGGCACCGTCGTCGGCGTCGCCAACCCGACGATCGCCGCCGACCTCGACGCGTCGCTCTCCGGGCTGCAGTGGGTCACGAACGGCTACCTGCTCGCGCTCGCCGTCCTGCTGATCCTGGGCGGCAAGCTCGGCGACCGGTACGGCCGCAAGAAGGTCTTCATCATCGGCATCGCGGGCTTCGCGCTGACGTCGCTGGGCTGCGCGCTGTCGCCGAACATCGGCACGCTCATCGCCTTCCGCGTCCTGCAGGGCGTCGCGGGGGCGCTGCTCATGCCCAACACGCTGGCGCTGATCCGCTCCGCGTTCCCGCCCGCCGAGCTCAACCGCGCCGTCGGCATCTGGGGCGGCTCCTCCGCGCTCGCCGTGGCGTCCGGCCCGATCATCGGCGGCCTGCTCGTGGAGCACGTCTCCTGGGAGTCGATCTTCCTGCTGAACCTGCCGCTCGGCCTGCTCGCCGCGGTCGTGGCGCTCGCCTGGGTGCAGGAGTCCAAGGACGAGGAGCACGTCGGCTCGTTCGACGTCCCGGGCGTCGCGCTGCTCTCCGGCGGCCTGTTCCTCGTCGTCTGGGCGCTGATCAAGGCGCAGGACAAGGGCTGGGGCTCGCTCTACGTGCTGCTCTTCGCGCTCGCCGGCCTCGCGGTCCTCGTGCTGTTCGTCCTGCGGGAGAAGCGCGCCGCCGACCCGTTGCTGCCGCTGGACATCTTCCGCAACCGCTCCGTCTGGGCGGGCACGCTGCTCGTCGTCGTCGGCTTCTTCGCGCTCTTCGGCGTGCTGTTCTTCATCGGCCTGTACCTGCAGAACACGCACGGCTACAGCCCGGTCCAGACCGGTGTGCGCATGCTGCCGCTGACCGCGATGTTCGTCGTCTCCGCGCCCCTGGGCGGCTGGATGACGGAGAAGTTCGGCCCGCGACCGCCGCTCATCCTCGGCATGCTCATGCTCGTCATCGCGTTCCTCGGCCTCTCGCGGCTGCAGGTCGACACGAGCTACAACGGCCAGTGGCCGTACTTCCTCATCATCGGCCTGTCCTTCGGCCTGGTCATCGTGTCCACGACGCAGGCGATCCTCGGCAACGTGCCGGTCGAGCGGGGCGGCATCGCCGGCGGCCTGCAGTCCACCGCGCAGCAGCTCGGCGGCGTCCTGGGCACCGCGGTCTTCGGCTCGATCATCGCGTCGAAGGTCACGGGGTCGCTGTCGGACGAGCTCGCGTCGCGGAACGTCCCGGGCCCCGTCGCCGGCGTCGTCGACCAGGCGGGCGAGCTGATCTCGCAGGGCGTCTCGCCCGTCGACCCGGAGAAGGCGCCGCAGGCGCTCCTGGCCGGCATCCAGCAGGCCGCGGGCGGGAGCCCGTCCCCGGAGCTCACGGCCTCGATCCGCGACGCCTCCTACGCCGTCTTCATCGACGGCCTGCACGCCGCGATGTACGTCGGCGTCGGCCTCGCGGTCGTCGCCGCCGGCCTGGGCTTCCTCGTCTCGCGCGGCCGCGAGCTGGAGGAGGACGAGGTGGCGGGGGCCTGAGCCCGGCGGGGGGAGGCCCGGGAGCGTGCGTGGGTCGCCGCTCGTCGGCCTCTGTCCCGGGAGGGCCGGTCCGGGAGCGCGCGCGGGTCGCCGCTGGCCGGTCGGCGCGGGGGAGGCC
>WLOB01000145.1 GCA_009699505.1 Actinomycetota bacterium
GACCGGCCACCCCTCGTTCGTGATGTCGAACTCGTTCACGAACCAGACGATCGCCCAGATCGAGCTGTTCGCGAACAACGACGACGGCAAGTACGAGAACCAGGTCTACGTGCTCCCGAAGCACCTCGACGAGAAGGTCGCCCGTCTGCACCTCGACGCCCTCGGCGTCAAGCTGACCGTCCTCTCGCAGGAGCAGGCCGACTACATCGGCGTCCCGGTCGAGGGCCCGTACAAGCCCGACCACTACCGCTACTAGCCTGACTCGCCCTCGACGCCCCTGGGGGTGTCGCCCGATCCTCGGCAGTGCGGGTGCACAGCTCTCGGATCGGCTCCTACCCAGGGACGACGATGGCTTCGCCAGGCCAGCAGCGGCCCCGGTACTGATCTGACTCGGTCTCGCCGCCCCTGAGGGTGTCGCCGGATCCTCGGCAGTACTGGCGTACGGCTCTCGGATTCCGCTCCTACTCAGGGACGGCGATACCTTCGCCAGCTCAGCACCGGTCCCCGCTCTCGAGGGCGGGGACCGTTTCGACCGGTGTGGCGGCGGGAGGCCGCCCACCGACCTTCCCGAGACATCTCGGAACCCACGATTCAGCACACGCCGGGCGGCCCTGAGGGCCGCCCGGCGTCGTCCGTGGGACCCGCCGACGATATCCGCGGGACTCCGGCATCGACGGTCGCGATATATCGCGCTATTGACGGAATCTCGCAAGCGATATATCGTGATGGCACACTAATCACGAAGGAGGGTCCTCATGGGCCGCAAGCGATTCACCACCAGCACCACCCGCGCCGACGCTGTGGCCGACGACCGTCCGCATCCGCGGCACGGCCCCCGGCTCGCCGACGGCGCATTCGGCGAGCAGGGCGACCGCGGTCCGCGCGGCCGCCGACCCTGGCGCCCGGACGACGACCGGGGCGGCTGGGAGTCCGGCCCCGGCTGCGGCCCCTACGCCCGGCACGAGGGCCCGGAGGGGCCCGGTGGGCACGGCCCCGGGCGGGGGCGCGGTCGCGGGCCGGGCGGCCCGCGCCGTGGTCGCGGACCGGGTGGTCCCGGCCGGGGCGGCCCGTTCGGGCGCCCCGGTGACGGCGAGCTCCCGGGCTTCCTGCCGCCCGGCGCCCGCGTCGGGCGCGGCGACGTCCGCGCCGGCATCCTCGTGCTCCTGCTCGAGGGGCCGATGCACGGGTACCAGCTCATCCACGAGCTGCACGAGCGCAGCGGGGGCGTCTGGCGCCCGAGCCCCGGTTCGGTCTACCCGACGCTGAAACGCCTCTCGGCCGAGGGGCTCGTCGAGGGCGTCGAGGGCGAGGGCCGCGGGCCCCGCAAGGCCTTCGCGCTGACCGAGGCCGGTACCGAGGAGGCCACCCGCCTGGCTGCCGAGTCCACCCCCTGGGAGGCGCTCGTCGACGACGACGACCGCGGGGCGATCGAGCTGCGCGACCTCGTCGTCAGCGTCGTCGACGCGGCCCGTCAGGTCGTCCGCGTCGCCGAGCCGTCCCAGGCCGCGCAGGCCAAGGACGTCCTCGTCGAGGCCCGCCGCCGGCTCTACGGCATCCTCGCCGCGGAGCCCGATGGCGTCGGCGAGCCGGCCGACGACGCGCAGGGCGGCGCCTCCGACCCGGCCCCCGAAGCGGACCCCGGGGCCTGAGGCCCGGGCGCGGGTCCGGCGGCGCGCTGCTCGTCGCCGCGCGCCTGGTGCTTCCGGTCTGCCTCGTGCTCTCGGCCGTGATGGTCGTCGCGTTCGTGGCCGGCGGGGTCCTGGCGGGCGACGAGATCCCGAGCCTCACCGTCGCCCCGGCCCTGGTCGTGCTGATGTGATGGCTCGTGCTCCGCGCGGCCCGGTCGCGGCCGCACCGCGCCGGCCCGCTCACCGCCCGTCGTACGCCTGCTGGGCGGCGGTGACCTCGGGCATCGCGCCCTCGAGCAGCTCGATCAGGTCGACCAGGCGCTCGGCGACGGTCGTGCCCAGCGGGGTCAGGCGGTACTCGACCCGGGGCGGGATCGTCGCCTGGACGTCGCGCAGGACGAAGCCGTCGCGCTCGAGCGCCTGGAGCGTCTGGGCGAGCATCTTCTCGCTGACCCCGTCGACGCGGCGGCGCAGGGCGTTGAAGCGCGCGGGACCCTGGTGCAGGGCGCCGAGCGCGAGGGCGCCCCAGCGGCCCGTCACGTCCTGCAGCACGAGCCGCGACGTGCAGCCCCGGGCGAAGACGTCGGGCTCGAGGGTCGGGTCGTGCTCGACGTCGGGCGCCGTGGTGTCCGAGGTCCCCACGCACTCATGGTATCCACCGGCGAGGTTGTAGGGGCGTACGGCCGTCTAGAAAGCACTTTCGAAAAGTTTGTGCAATCGTGCTTCGGGCGCGGTCGATCGATCACGCGCACCGTCAGCCCGCCACCCGGAGTCCACACATGCCCACCATCGCCGTCACCGCCGCCACCAGCCACCTCGGGCGTCTGGTGGTCGAGGCCCTGCTCGAGCGCGGGGTCGCCGCGGGATCGATGGTCGCCACCACCCGCGACGCCGCGAAGGCCGCCGACCTCGCCGCCGTCGGCGTCGACGTCCGCGTCGCCGACTACGCCGACCCCGCGACGCTGGACACCGCGCTCGCCGGGGTCGACCGGGTCCTGCTCGTCTCGTCCGACGCCGTCGGCGACCGGGCCGAGGGGCACCTGAACGTCATCGCCGCCGCGGAGCGGGCCGGCGTCCAGCTGCTCGCCTACACGAGCGTCCTGAAGGCCGACGCGACGGCGATGCTGCTCGCCGCGGACCACCAGGCGACCGAGCGGCGGCTCGCGGAGTCGCCGGTCCCGACCGTCCTGCTGCGCAACGGCTGGTACACCGAGAACTACACGGCCCAGCTCGAGGTCGCGCTCGAGCACGGCCTCGTCGGCTCGGCGGGCGACGGGCGGGTCGCCGTCGCCTCGCGCCGCGACTACGCCGAGGCCGCCGCGGTCGTGCTCTCGGGCGACGGCCACGAGGGCGCCGTCTACGAGCTCGCCGGCGACGAGGCGCTCACGATGTCCGAGCTGGCCGCGCTGATCTCCGAGGCGACCGGGCGCGACGTCGCCTACCAGGACGTCCCGGTCGAGACGTTCGCCGGGATCCTCGCCGGCGCCGGCCTGCCCGAGCCGTTGAACGCGGTGATCGCCGACTCGAGCGCCGGCATCGGTCGCGGCGAGCTCGTCTCGGACTCGGGCGACCTCTCGCGCCTGATCGGGCGGCCGACGACGCCGGCCGCCGAGACGATCCGCGACGCCGCGCAGCTCGTCGCCTGAGCCTCCGGCGCCGCCGACGACCGGCGGTTCCAGCCTGCGCCGGAGCTCAGGTCAGCAGGTCCTTCAGCGCCGCGAGCGCCGCGTCGCGCGCCTCGCGCGACGCCGGGCTGAGCGGCGCCATCGCGAGCCACCCGTGGATCAGCGACGGGTTCTCCAGGTGCCGGACCTCGACGCCGGCCTTCGCGAGCGCCGCCGCGTAGGCGTCGCCGTCGTCGCGCAGCGGATCGAACCCGGCCGTCGCGACGACCGCCGGGGCCAGGCCCTGCAGGTCGCCGGTGGCCGGTGCGGCACGGACGTCGGCGAGGCCCGCGGCGATGTCCTGCTCGCCCGCGTAGGCCTGCTCGAACCACCGCATGTCCGCGGCGGTGAGGAAGTAGCCCTCGCCGTTCTCGGTGTGCGACGGGTAGGTCGTCGCCGGATCCGTGACCGGGTAGATCAGCAGCTGGGCGGCGAGCGCGAGCCCCGCGTCGCGCCGGGCCTGCGCGACCACGGCCGACAGGTTGCCGCCGGCCGAGTCGCCGCCCACGGCCAGCCGGTCCTCACGACCTCCGAGCTCGGCGAGGTGCTCGCCGACCCAGGTCGTCGCGGCGACCGCGTCCTCGACGGCGGCGGGGAACGGGTGCTCGGGCGCCAGGCGGTAGTCGACGCTGACGACGACCGCGTCGGCGCCGTGGGTGATCGCCCGGACCTGGCCGTCGTAGCTCGCGACGTCGCCGAGGGCGAAGCCCCCGCCGTGCAGGAACACGAGCGTGGCGTGCGGGCCCGCGCTCGTCGGGCGGTAGACCCGGGCGGGGATCGGGCCGGCCGGTCCGGGGATCTCGATCGCCTCGGGGTCGGGGATGCCGGTCGGGGCCTCGGCCATGGCGAGCCCGCCGAGCATCTGCGCCATCAACGCGCGCGCCGCGCCGACGTCGCCGTCGCGCATCAGGCCCCCGGAGGCGCCGTTGGCCTCCATCTGCTGGAGGAGGGCGGCGATCGGCGGGTCGAGCGGCATGGCCGGACCCTACCGTGGGTCGGGAACGGGCCGAAGGACCCCGCCGACGAATGCCTGCGCGCCAACTTGTAGTTTCTTGCGCAACTTTCGTCGGGATCGGGCCGCCGCGGCGTCGTCCTCATCAAGCGCCCACCGCGGTGGGCGCCACGCCACAGCTTCGCGCTGGGCGGGACAGGCATCGAGGGCACGGTCGGCGATGGGGGATCTCGACCGTGCCCCGAGCTCCCTCGTCCTCCGCGGCCCTCCGCCGCTCCCTCGAGCAGCCGCTCTACGCCGTGTCCCGGTCGCCGTCCTCGGCCTCGCCTGCGGGCCCCGGCCGCCCGCCATCGCGAAGGGGCGACGATCGAGAGGGCACCCCTTCGGCACGCTCCCGCGCGAGCCGCCGGCGCTCGCCGCGCACGACGAACCACGCCAGCGTCAGGCCGAAGAGGCCGGTCGCGACGTTCAGCCCGATCGCGAACAGCGCGTGCGGGCCGGTCAGGTCGTCCGCGTTGGCGCCGAGCAGCGCGTAGGAGAACGCCCGCGGGCCCGACGCGACGAGCGTCGCCAGCGCGATGTCGCGGGTGCGGACCCCGGCGAGCCCGAACGCGTGCGAGAACGGGCCGTCCGGGACGGCCGGCAACAGGCGCTGGACGACGACCGCCGAGAACCCGTGGCGGCGCGCGAAGGACGTGATCGCCGTCAGCCGCTCGCCGGAGAGCTCGTCGAGGGCGTCGCCGCCGGTGCGGGCCGAGAACGAGCGGGCGAGCACGGCGGTCAGGACCGCCGAGGGCAGGGAGACGAGCGCGCCGGCGACCGCGCCGAAGAGCAGGCCGGCCGTCGCCGCGAGCACGGCGCCCGGGACGAGCGCCGCACCGAGCACCCCGCCCAGGAGGACGAACAGGATCGGTGCGGCGACCTCGAAGTCGTCGATCCAGCGCCGGATCCGTTCGGCGTCCAGGACGCCGCCGAGGTTGAAGACGACCAGCAGCACGACCAGCGCGGTGGTCAGGACGCCGAGACGCACGAGGGCTGCGCGGCGCGCCGTCATCGCCGCACATGATGCCTGCGGCCGCGGGCCCGGGGCGCGGCCGCGCGCGTCGTGCGACGGCCGGAGGTGGGCGCGGCCCGATTCGAACGGGCGACCTCCCGGGTGTAAACCGGATGCTCTGACCAGCTGAGCTACGCGCCCGGAGGCCCGTGCAGGGTACCGCGCGTCCCGGGCGCGCGGTGAGCCGCGGAGGCCCGGGCGGACACCCGCTACGCTGGGAGCCCGCCCATGTCGGACACGTCCAAGATCGCGAAGAACCTCCAGGCGTTCCAGATGGCCATCAACGCCCACGACCGGGAGAACCCGACGCACAACGCGTACGGGATCGGCCTCGCGGCGTTCGACATGGATCGCCTGGGCCTCGACGAGGGCGAGACGATCCTCCCCGGGATCACGATCCACTGCGACGCCGGAGTCTCGGGCAACTTCCGCGTGCTCTGCGACGGCGACCACGACGAGGACCTGGAAGAGGTCGAGGAGGCCGAGGTCGTCGAGGCCGTCAGCGTCCGCTCCGGCGGCCGCGGCCAGGACGACGGACTCGACTCGATCCCGCCGCCCTCCGAGTGGTGAGGGCCCGCCGCGGCCGCCGGGCGGCTCGCGGGCGATAGCGGCGGCCGCGGGCGATCGGCGCCCGGGCCCGGAACGACGACGGGCCCCTCTCGGGACCCGTCGTCGTCGGCCCGCAGGCCCGCGGTCCGGCGTCGGGGCGCCCCGACGCCCTGGCTCCTAGGAGTCCTGCGACTCCGGGGCGCCTGCCGTGGCGGGCGCGTCGTCGGCGGGCGCGTCACCGGCCGGGGTCCCGTCGGTGGCCGCCGTCTCGGCGTCCGCGGCCTCGACCGGGGCTTCCTCGGCGGGGGCGGCGTCGGCCGCCGGAGCCTCGGCCGGGGTGGTCTCGGTGGGCGTGGCGTCGGCCGCCGGAGTCTCGGTCGGCGTGGACTCTGCCGCCGGCGCCGGCTCGGCGGGAGCGGCCTCGGCGGCAGCCGGCTCGGACGCCTCGGCGTTCTTGCCCTCGGCCTCGGCCAGCGCCGCGCGCAGCTTCGCGCCGAGCTCGCCGCCGATGCCGGACTCGCCGACGGAGAAGACGCCGCCCGGGATCGGGGGCTCACGGCGCTCGCGGCGGCCACCGCCGCCGAAGCCGCCGCGGTCGCCGCCCGGACCGCCGCGCCCGGGGCCGCCGGGACGGCCGCCCTGCGGACGCCGCGGCGCCGCGGCGGACTGCACGTCCTGCGGGCGCGCGAGCGACAGGAGCGCCCACGCGGCCTTCTGGTCCTCGCCGCCGGCAACCGTCAGGTCGACGCGTCGGGCGCGCTCGGCGAACACCTGCTGCGCCGGGCGGTCGCCCTGCAGCGCGGGGTTGACGCGGGCGATGCCGAGCAGCTCGATGGCGTTCTTGACCTGCTCGCGCTGGTCCTGCGTGCCGCTGACGGCGCGCCGGGCGATCGACACGATGTCGCGGGCGCGGACGGCCGCGAGGACGATCCACGCGGCCTGATCCTCGGTCTCGGGCTGCGCGCCGTAGGCACGGCGGCCGAACTCGCGACCCGAGGAGCCCTCACCGGCGAGGATGTCGGCGACGTCGAAGCGGCCGGCGGTGTCCACGGCCCAGGCGATCGCCTCCGGGTCGGGGTCCATCGCACGGAGGATCTCGAGCCGCTGACGCAGGAAGACCTCGTCCCACGCGAACCGGCGGCGCCCGCCGGGACCGCCGCCGGAGCCGCCGCGACCGGAGCGCTTGCCGCGCGAACGACGGCGCTTCTTCTTCTGCTCGCCGCCCTCGCCCTGCTGGCCGCCCTCGCCCTGCTGGCCGCCCTCGCCCTGCGCGGCTGCCTCGCCGCCCTGGCCCTGGGGGGCCGCGTCGCCGGAGGCGTCGGACTGCGAGGCCGCGGCCTCGGGCGACGGTGCCGCGTCGGTCGCGGACGGCTCGGCGCCGCCGCCCTCGGCGGGCGTCTCGACGCTGGTGGTGGCCGGGGTCACCGGGGCGCCCGCGTCGGCGGTGTCGGGGCCGTCCGTCGCCGGCGTCGCCTCGCTCGTCGTCGCCGGGGTCTCGGCGGCCGCCGGGCCCGTCGCGTCGCCGTCGGGCGACCCTCCGGCGTCCGTGGGTGTGGGGGCCCCTGCGGCCGCGGCGGGAGCCTCGGCGTCGGGGGCCTGCGGGGCCGCGGCGTCCGTCGAGGGGCCCTGCGGCGCCTCGGGATCGACCTGCGGCTCGGAGTCTTCGGGAGCAACCACGGGAGCCGAACGCTACCGCGCCTCCCGCACCCGCGCAGTGGCACGCCCCGGGCGTCCGCGCGCGAGGGGCGCCCGGGAGGCCCTGGGGTAGCCTGCGGGACGTGCCGATCGGCGTCGTGATCCCCGTGCACGGGTTCAGTCCGTACCTGGCCCAGACGCTCGATGCCGTCCTGGGGCAGACCGTCGCACCCGCCGATGTCGTCGTGGTCGACGACGGGTCGCCGAGTCCGATCGCCCTCCCCGACGACCACGACGGGGCCGTCCGTCTGGTCCGCCGGGACGAGCGCGGTGGGCCCGGGGCAGCCCGGAACGCCGGGATCGCCGCCCTCGACGACGACGTCGACCTCGTGGCGTTCTGCGACCACGACGACGTCTGGACCCCGGGGTACCTGGCGGCGCACCTGCGCGCGCTCGATCACCACCCCGACGCCTCGATCCTGACCGGCGAGACGCTGATCGTCGGCCCGGACGACCGCGAGACCGGCGAGCGCTGGCAGAGCCTGCACCGCGGCGCCCACCGCCCGTCGCTCGTGCTGCCGACGATCTACGAGCAGCACCCGCTGTGCACGTCGGCGACCGTCGTTCGTCGCTCCGCGCTCGACGACGTCGGCGGTTTCGACCCCTCGCTGCCGCAGGCCGAGGACCTCGACCTCTGGATCCGGCTGCTCGCCGAGGACCACGTGCTGGTGTCGGTGCTCGGCGCGACGGTCCGCTACCGGCGGCACCCGTCGGGCCTGACCCACGACCTCGTCGCCCTCGCCGAGTCGTTGCTGCGAGTCCACCGCGCGCACGCGCGTCACGTGCGGGAGACCGTGGCCCGTCGCGCCGTCGCCACGGACCTGCGGGGGCGCGCCGCCGGTCTCGCCCGGGTGGGCCGCTTCGACGAGGCGCGCGAGGAGTACGCGGCCGCCGCAGTCCTGCTGCGCCCCCGCCTCGGAGAGCGCCTGCGGGCCGCCGTGCTGGTCGTCCCGGGCCTGCGCTCGCGGGTGCGCCGCCGGGGGCCCTACGCGATCTGATCCGCGGGCCGCTCCCGGTGGAGCGTCGCCGTCTCCGAGGCGTGCACGAACGTCGGCCGAGCGTGGTGGGCGATCGTGCACGCCGTCGGGTCGGCGGGCCGGAGGGTGTGGGCGTGCGCGAACGTTGGCCAGGCGTGGTGCGCGATCGTGCACGCCCTGAGGACGGGCGGCGCTTCGCCGGGGGGCGTGCGCGAACGTTGGCCAGGCGTGGTGCGCGATCGTGCACGCCCCTGAGCGCGGGCGGCGCTTCGCCGGGGGGCGTGCCCGAACGTCGGCCAGACGTGGTGCGCGATCGTGCACGCCCCTGAGCGCGGGCGGCGCTTCGCCGGGGGGCGTGCGCGAACGTCGGCCAGACGTGGTGCGCGATCGTGCACGCCCCTGAGCGCGGGCGGCGCTTCGCCGGGGGGCGTGCGCGAACGTCGGTCACACGTGGTGCGCGATCGTGCGTGCCCGGGGCTCGGCGCGGCCCGCGTCGCCCGTCCCGGCGGTCGCCGAGGCGCCTGTTGCGGGGGCCTCCGCGGCCACGGAGGACGGGCGACGGGTTCGCCCCGGACGCCCGCCGAACGGCCGGCCGACGGGCCCCGCGCGACCGCAGGACGCGCCGCGGGCGATTCGTGCATACTTCTCGTTCCCCGAGGGGGCGTAGCTCAGTTGGTTAGAGCGCTGCCCTGTCACGGCAGAGGTCGCGGGTTCGAGTCCCGTCGCTCCCGCTCCCGAGGGAAACCATGAAGCCCCGCTCCGGCGGGGTTTCGTCGTTCCCGGGGCGCGGTCTTCCCGTTCCCGAGGGCAAGCTAGCGCTCGTCCTCGACGGGCTGCAGGCGCGTCTGCAGACGAGGCGGCCCTCGGTGACCAGTCAAGTCGCGTTTTGTGGTGTAGCTCGGTTGTCGGTCTCGTGAGTGGCTCTCGGTCGGAGGTCGTGGAGCGCGTGGGGCCCGGGCCGAGAGCCCGTAGGGCGGTCGAACCGCGCCCGCACGCCCGCGCACGCCCGCGCGCCCGCGCACGCCCGCACGCCCGCGCACGCC
>WLOB01000146.1 GCA_009699505.1 Actinomycetota bacterium
CGGGACCCGCCCGGCCTCCCGTGCCGGGACCGCCCGGCCTCCCGTGCCGGAGGGCGATCGGCATAGGATCGGCCGATGGTGCCCCAGCCGGCCACGGACGAGGACCGCGATCCCGCCGCGGTGGCCGACGCCGCGGTCCGGGGGCTCAGCGCGGAGTGGCTCGCCCGGATCGACCGGCTGGCCGACGGGATGTTCGAGCACCTGCAGGCGCGCATCCCGGTGCTCGACGGGCACCCCGACCTGCGTGGCCTGACGCGCGCGTCGTGCAGCTCGAACGTCGAGACGATCCTCTCCATGCTGAGCAACGGGATCCCGTCCTCGGCGACGGTGGCGCCCGTCACGGCCCTCGAGCACGCCCGCGCGATGGCGACCGTCGGGGCCGAGGTCGACGACACGCTGCGCTTCTACCGGCTCGGCCACGGGTGGTTCCTCGAGCGCTGGACCGAGGCGCTCAGCGCGCGCGTCGCCGACCGCGCCGCCCTGCTCGCCGGGCTGCAGGCGACCGCCGCGTTCGCGTTGGAGTACATCGACGTGGTCTCGACCCGGGTCAGCGCGGAGCACCTCGCGGAGCGGGAGCGTCGGCAGCGCCGCGCCGTCGTGCTGCGGGGCGACCTCGTCCGGGCGCTCATGGGCGGCGAGGAGGTCGACGTCCCGGCCGCCGAGCGCGGTCTCGGCCACCGCTTCGCGGGACCCCAGACCGCCTTCGTCTGCTGGAGCACGCGGGAGGGCCCCGAGCTCGAGCGGGTCGCGGCGGCGGTCGCGGACGCCCTCGGGCCGTCGCGCCCGCTGCTCGTGCTCGAGAGCCCGCGCGTCCTCGGCGGCTGGGTCGCCGCGGCGACCGGGGCGGTCGACCGGGCGACGCTCGACGCCGTGGTCCGCGAGGCCGCGCCCCACGTGTCCGTGGCCCTGGGCCGGTCGCACCACGGGCTCGAGGGGTTCGTGCGCAGCCGGCGCGAGGCGGACCGCGCGCGGCGGGTCGCGGGGCTCCTCGGCGGCGGACGGGCCGCCGTGGCGTTCGGCGACGTCGCCCTGCTCGACCTGCTGACGGCGGACCTGCCGGCCGCCCGGGCGTTCGTGCGCGACGAGCTGGGCGACCTCGCCCGCGACGACGAGGCGACCGCGGCGGTCCGCCGCACGGTGCTCGCGGTCGTCGCGCCGCGCGGCGGGGCCATGGCGGCCGCCCGCGAGCTCGACCTGCACCGCAACACCGTCCTGCAGCGCATCCACCGCGCCGAGACGCTGCGCGGAGCCACGGTCGAGGAGCGCCCGCGCGAGCTGTTCCTCGCGCTGACCCTGGCCTGCGGGCTGGACCCCGCGGTCCTGCGCGACCCCGCGCCGACCGCGGACGGACCGGTCGGTGTGCGGTCTGCACACAGGCGCGTGCCGGACGCCCATTGAACGGGCCCCGGGACCGGCCTACGGTCGTGGGGCATCAGGTCCCCGAGGAGAGCCCCGCCCATGTCCGCCCCATCGCTGCCCCAGTCCCCCGTCACGGTCCGTCGGATCCCCGACCCCGCGGAGCCCGTCCCGCGGGTCTCCAAGCCGCTGCTCGGGCTGCTCGTCACGGGCGTCAGCGGCTGGGTCCTGTCGACGGTCGCGTACCTGGCCGGCGTGGCGCCCTGGTGGATCACGATCCCGCTCAACGCGGTCTTCTCGTACGTGCTCTTCACCGTGGCGCACGACGCGGGGCACTCGTCGGCGTCGAACGAGCCGCGCCTGAACCGGTGGATGGGCCGCCTGGCGGTGCCGTTCTTCGCCCCGCACGCGAGCTTCCCGACGTGGCGCTTCATCCACATGCAGCACCACCGCTTCACGAACCACCAGGACGGGAGCGACCCGGACCACTGGGCGATCCACGGGCCGCGGTGGCAGCTGCCGTTCCGCTGGATGACGATCGACCTGTACTACATGGCCTTCTACCTGCCGCACCTGCGCAAGCGGCCCCGCTCGGAGCAGCTCGAGCAGCTCGGGACGCTCGCCGCGCTCCTCGCGCTGATCGTCGCGACCGTGGCGACCGGCCACGGCGTCGAGCTGCTCGTCGTGCTGCTGATCCCCTGCCGGCTCAGCGTGCTGTTCCTGGGCTGGGCGTTCGACTACCTGCCGCACAACGGCCTGCACGACACGCCGAAGCAGGACCGGCTGAAGGCCACCCGCAACCGCGTCGGCGGCGAGCGCTGGCTCTCCCCGGCGATGCTGTTCCAGAACTACCACCTGGTCCACCACCTGCACCCGCGCGTGCCGTTCCACCGCTACGTCGCGGTCTGGCGCAAGAACGAGGAGCAGTACCTCGAGGGCGACCCCGCGCTCTCCTCCGTGGGCGGCCGTCCGATCACCACGGAGGAGTACCGGCAGCTGCGCGAGCTGGCGGCCGAGCACGACCACGAGCACGCGCACTAGGCCCGGTCGGGCCGCCGCTCAGTCCGCCGGGCCGTCCGGCCCGAACGAGCGCGTGCGGATGACCGGCTCGCCCGCCGCGTCGGAGGCGTCCAGGTCGACCTCCGCGACGATGGCGACGTCGCGGTGGTCGTCCGGGTCCAGCACGATCTGGCGGACGATCCAGCGGCGGCCGTCCTCGCCGGGCGGGTCGCGGTCGATCAGGAGGAGCTCCGGCGAGCGGGCGGCGGGGCCGGCGTTCAGCTCGTCGTAGAGCTCCCAGTACGCGCTCAGGGCGTCCCGCCAGGCCGGGGCCCGCATGTGGATCCTGCCCGCCGGCTCGGTGAGCGCCGCCGCGGCGGCGTCGAGCTGCGCGAGCTCGTCCGCGAAGCCGCGCGAGGCCAGGCGCACCTTCTGGAACATCGCGTTGCGGACCATGACGGTGAAGTTCTTCGCGTTCGCCGTGATCGGCCGCGCCGGGGGCGGCGGGGCGCCCGCCGCCATGTCGGCGGCCACGCGGGCGACGGCCTCGGGGTCCGTCAGCGCCTCCCACTCGTCCAGGAGGCTCGAGTCCGTCTGGCGGACCGTCTCGCCGAGCCAGTCGATGATCGCCTCGAGCTCGGGCGTCTTGACCTCCTCGGGCACCGTCTGGCGCAGGGCGCGGTACGCCGAGCTGAGGTACCGCAGCAGGAGGCCCTCGGAGCGCTGCACCCCGTAGTGCGAGACCGTCTCGGTGAACGTGCGGCCCCACTCGTGCATGTCGCGCACGACGGACTTCGGGGAGAGGTCGCTCTCGCGGACCCACGGGTGCGTCTCGCGGAACGCGCGCAGCGCGTCGAGCAGCGGCTCGCCGAGCGGCTTGGGGTAGGAGACCTGCTCCAGGAGCTCCATCCGCTCGTCGTACTCGATGCCCTGCGCCTTCATCTCGGCGATCGCCTCGCCGCGCTCCTTGTTCGCCTGGGCCATGAGGACGGGGAACGGGTCGTCGAGGATCGCCTCGACGACCGAGAGGACGTCGAGCGTGTAGGTCTCGGACTCGCGGTCCAGGAGCTCGAACGCCTGGAGCGCGAACGACGCGAGCGGCTGGTTCAGGGCGAAGTCGTCCTGCAGGTGCTCCGCGAGCTGCAGCCGCCGGCCGGCCTCGTCGGGCTCGGGCATCCACTGCAGGACGCCGGAGGCGACGAGCTCGTCGCCGAGCGACGCCGCCTGCTCGTAGAGGCGCTCGCGGCCGCGCTCGTCCTCGTGGTTCTCGCGCATCAGCGCGGTCATCGTCTCGACGGGGTCCGCGGGCTGGTGGACGACGTTCAGGAGCATCGCGTGGTCGACGCGCATCTTCGAGACGAGGGCCTCGGGGGTGGCGCCCTTCAGCCGCTCGAACGTCTCCTCCGTCCACTGGACGGCCCCGTCCGCGGGCTTCTTCGTCTGGACCTTGCGGCGCTTCTTCGGGTCGTCGCCGGCCTTCGCCAGGGCCCGCTGGCGCTCGATCACGTGCTCGGGCGCCTGCGCGACGACGAACCCCTCCGTGTCGAACCCGGCCCGCCCGGCGCGGCCGGCGATCTGGTGGAACTCGCGGGCCTTCAGCAGCCGGTGCTTCGTGCCGTCGTACTTCGCCAGGGCGGTGAAGACGACGGTGCGGATCGGCACGTTGATGCCGACGCCCAGGGTGTCCGTGCCGCAGATGACCTTCAGGAGGCCGGTCTGCGCGAGCTGCTCGACGAGCCGGCGGTACCGCGGCAGCATGCCGGCGTGGTGGACGCCGATGCCCGAGCGGACGAGCTTCGACAGCGTCTTGCCGAAGCCCGCGGTGAAGCGGAACGCGCCGATCACCTCGGCGATCTGCCGGCGCTCCTCCTTCGAGCACAGGTTCGCGGAGAGCAGCGACTGGGCGCGCTCCATCGCGGAGGCCTGCGTGAAGTGCACGACGTAGATCGGGGCCTTGTCCTCCTTCACGAGCTCCTCGAGCAGCTCGTGCAGCGGGTCGACCGACCAGGAGAAGGTCAGCGGCACGGGACGCTCGGCCTCGTCGACCAGGACGGTCTCGCGGCCGGTCCGCTCCGTCAGGTCGCCGGCGATCCGCGACACGTCGCCGAGGGTGGCCGACATCAGGAGGAACTGCGCCTGGGGGAGGAGCAGGAGCGGGGTCTGCCACGCCCAGCCGCGCTGGCCGTCCGCGTAGTAGTGGAACTCGTCCATCACGACCTGCCCGACGTCGGCCTTCGGGCCCTGCCGCAGCGCGATGTTCGCGAGGATCTCGGCGGTGCAGCAGATGATCGGCGCGTCGTCGTTGACGGCCGCGTCGCCGGTCAGCATGCCGACGTTCGAGGCGCCGAAGATCTCGCACAGGGCGAAGAACTTCTCCGACACCAGCGCCTTGATCGGCGCGGTGTAGAACGTCACCCGGTCCTCGGCGAGCGCCGCGAAGTGCGCGGCGATGGCGACCATCGACTTGCCCGAGCCCGTCGGCGTCGCCAGGACGACGTTGTTGCCGGAGAAGAGCTCGATGGCGGCCTCCTCCTGGTGCGGGTAGAGGTTCAGGCCCTCGTGCGCCGCCCAGTCCGTGAAGGCCTCGTACAGCGCGTCGGCATCAGGGTCCTTGGGGAGGGCGTCGACGAGCTTCATGCGGTGCCGACGGACGCTACCGGGCCGTCGGCGGGACGGCCCCGGCGGGGCCGTCCCGATCGCGGTCTCAGACCGCCGAGGGCTCCGCCAGCAGGCCGGAGAGGCGGCCGCGGATGAGCTCGTCGCTCTCGGCCATCATGCGCTCGACGAGCTCGGCGACGGTCGGCACGTCGTTGATCAGCCCCTGCACGAGGCCGACGGACCAGACGCCGCGCTCGGGGTCGCCCTGCTCGTAGACCTCGCGGCCGCGGGAGCCGGCGACCAGGGACTGCACGTCCTTGAACTCGCCGCCCTTGTTCAGGATGTCCACGACCTCGCGGGAGACGGCGTTGGACGCCACGCGGGCGGTGTTGCGCAGCGGCCGGAACATGAGCTCGGTGTCGCGCTCGGAGTTCTGGACGATCTGCTGCTTGACGTTGTCGTGGATCGGCGCCTCGACGGTGCAGAGGAAGCGGGAGCCCATGTTCACGGCGTCGGCGCCGAGCGCCAGGGCGGCGACCATGCCGCGGGCGTCGCCGATGCCGCCCGAGGCGATCATCGGGATCGTCAGCTGGTCCGCGGCGGCGGGGAGGAGGACGAGGTTGGGGACGTCGTCCTCGCCGGGGTGCCCGGCGCACTCGAAGCCGTCGACGGAGACCGCGTCCACGCCGAGCTGCTCGGCCTTGACGGCGTGCCGGACGGAGGTCGCCTTGTGGATGACCTTGATGCCGTGCGGCTTGAAGTCCTCGAGGTGCTCCTTCGGGTTCGAGCCGGCGGTCTCGACGACCGTGATGCCGGACTCGATGATCGCCCGGCGGTACTCCGCGTACGGGGGCGGCGTGATCGCCGGGAGGATCGTCAGGTTGACGCCGAACGGCCTGTCCGTCAGCTCGCGGGTCCGCGCGATCTCCTTCACGAGATCCTCGGGCGTCGGCTGGGTCAGCGCTGTCAGCATGCCGAGCGCGCCGGCGTTGGCGACGGCGGCGACGAGCGGGGCGCGACCGACCCACTGCATGCCGCCCTGCACGATCGGGTGCTCGATCCCGAACGTCTCGGTGAACCTGGTCTTCAAGTGCGTCATCTCGTCCTTCGCAGCGGGTGCCGGGGGTAACCGTCCAACTTGTACGGTGCAGAGCGTAGTGCTAGCGTCGGAGTCGTGTCAACCACCCGCCTCGTCGTGGCGTCGTACATCGCCCTCGGCGTCACCGCGCGGCGTGGGCCGACGACCTCGTACGACCTCAAGCGCTACGTCGCGGAGTCGATCGGCTACTTCTGGCAGATCCCCCACGCGCAGCTCTACGCCGAGCCGCAGCGGCTGGAGGACCTGGGCCTGCTGCGGTCGCGGAGCGAGGAGGGCGGCCGTCGTCGCCGGTTCTTCGAGATCACCGACGCGGGTCGCGAGGCCTTCGAGGCCTGGCTCGCCGACCCCTCCACCGACGCCCCGGAGCTGCGCGACACGGGCCTCCTGAAGCTGCACTTCGGCGCCCTGGGGACCCCCGACGACGTCCGGGCGCTCGGGGAGCACCAGCGCGAGGTCCGGGAGGAGCGCCTGCAGCGCTTCCTGGAGTTCGAGGCGCAGTACGACGGCCGGCCCGGGCAGGAGCACCAGCTCCTGACCCTGCGGCTCGGCCAGGCCTACGAGCGGATGTTCGCCGCGTTCTGGCAGCAGGTGGCCGACTCCGCCGAGGACCTCGCCGAGGGACGCGTCGGCTCGATCGAGCTGCGGTTCCTCGCGGACGAGGGCGAGCGGGGCTGACGGACGGGCCCCGCGGGCGACGGCCCGCGGATCGGGATACGGTGCGCGCCATGCTCTCTCCCCGCCGCGCGATCGGCCCGTTCATGGCCGGCATGGGCGTCCTGCACCTGGCCGTCCCGAAGGTCTTCGCCCCGGCGATGCCCTCCTACCTGCCCGCCCACCGGGAGCTGATCCTGCTCAGCGGCGCGGTCGAGCTCGTCGCCGGCACCGCCACGATGCACCCCCGGACCCGGCGCGCCGGGCGGCTCCTGGCGGCGGCGACGATCGTCGCCGTCTTCCCCGCGAACGTCGAGATGGCGATGCACCCCGAGCGGTTCCCGAAGCTCCCGGGCGGGCGCCGCACCCTGATCGCGCGGCTCCCGCTCCAGGTGCCGATGTTCTTCCTGGCGCTGCGGGCCGGCGGGCGCGACTGACGCCCGCCGCCGCGCGGCTCAGCCCACGAGGTTCGGCGACCAGCCCAGGGCGGGCGCGACGTCGCGGGCGATCGTCTCGAGCAGCCGCGCGTTGTACTCCACGCCGAGCTGGTTGGGGACCGTGAGCAGCAGGGTGTCGGCGGCACGGACCGCGACGTCGCGGCGCAGCTCCTCCGCGATGGCGTCCGGCTCGCCGGCGTAGGTCCGCCCGAAGCGCGAGAGCGCACCGTCGAGCACGCCGACCTGGTCGCCGCCGCCGCCGCGGCCGAAGTACCGGCGGTCCTCGTCCGTGGTGATCGGCAGGACGCTGCGGCTGACCGAGACGCGCGGCGTGCGGTCCCAGCCCGCCTCGCCCCACGCCTCGCGGAACAGCAGGATCTGCTCGAGCTGCAGCTGGTCGAACGGCACGCCCGTGTCCTCGAGCAGCAGCGTCGAGCTCATGAGGTTCATGCCCTGACGGGCGGCCCAGACGGCGGTGTCGCGGGATCCCGAGCCCCACCAGACGCGGTCGCCGAGGCCCGGGCTCTGCGGCTGGACCGCCAGACGCAGCCCGACGCCGGCCTGTCGCGGGTCGGACTCGGCCACGCCGGCGCCCGCGATCGCGTCGCGGAACAGGGCGGTGTGCTTCCGCGCCATGTCGGCGTCCGTCGTGCCCTCGGCGGGCACGTGCCCGAAGCGCGCGGCGCCGTCGAGCGCCGGCTCGGGGGAGCCGCGGCTGATGCCGAGCTGCAGCCGCTGGTCCGCGAGGAGGTCCGTGGTCGCGGCGGCCTCCGCCATGTAGAGCGGGTTCTCGTACCGCATGTCGATGATGCCGGTGCCCAGCTCGATGCGGCTCGTGCGCGCGGCCATCGCGGCCAGGAGCGGGAACGGCGAGGCGATCTGCCGGGCGAAGTGGTGGACCCGGACGTACGCCCCGTCGATGCCGAGCTCCTCCGCCGCGACGGCGAGCTCGACGGTCTGCCGCAGGGCTTCGCCGGCCGTCGTGGTCCGCGAGCCGGGGCTGCGGCCGTGGTGGCCGAAGGAGAGGAACCCGATGCGATCCATGCACCGAGGGTAGCACCGAAGCGGACCGTGGTCCACTTCGCGACGGGGCCCGTGCGACGGATGGACGACGAGGCCGCGGCGCCCCGCGGCGCCGGCCGGTCCGGGCGACCGGGGACGGGGCCGCTCAGGTCCGCAGCGCCGCGGTCAGCGCCGCCGGCAGCCC
The DNA here is from genome assembly GCA_009699505.1 of Actinomycetota bacterium. Lineage (GTDB taxonomy): Bacteria > Actinomycetota > Thermoleophilia > Solirubrobacterales > Solirubrobacteraceae > Patulibacter. The sequence continues at coordinate 8,348 of WLOB01000146.1, forward strand.
CGCGGGGTCGTCGAGCACGGCGACGGCACCCGCCGCGCGCAGCTCCGCGGCGTGGTCGCCCGCCCAGGTCACGCCGACGCCCGGGATCCCGACGGCCGCGGCCGCGTCCAGGTCGTGGTGGCGGTCGCCGATCATCACCGCGGCGGGGTCGCCGGCGTCCAGCAGGACCCGCTCGAGCGTCGTGGCCTTCGCGACGCCCCGCTGCTCCGGCGCGGGGCCGTGGACCCCGTCGAAGCGGTCGGCGAGCCCGATCCGCTCCACGACGTCCCGGGCGAAGGTCCGGATCTTCGAGGTGACGACGACGAGGCGCCAGCCGTCCGCCCGCAGCGCGTCGAGCGCCTCGGGGATGCCCGGCACCGCGATGGTCGCCGGGATGCCGTCGCGGGCGTAGCGGGCCCGGTAGCTCGTCAGGAGCGCCTCGACCGCCGCCTCGTCCGCGGGGCGCCCGGCGTCGGAGAGGAGGGTCGCCGCGGTCTGCTCGAACGGCGGTCCGAGGAACCGGTGCAGGTCCTCGGGACGGCGGTCCGGCAGGCCGTGCTCCGCCAGCGCGCCGCGCAGGGCCGCGGCGAACGGGTCGCGGGAGTCCACGAGGGTCCCGTCGAGGTCGAAGCAGGCGAGCGGCGCGGCGGGCACGCCCCGGACGCTAGAGGTCCTGCACCGCCGACCCCGTCGCGCGCGGGTCCACCAGCACCTTCGCGTGGGTGGGGTCCCCGCCGAGGGCGTCGAAGGCCGCCCCGACGCCGTCCAGGCCGACCGTGCCGGTGATCAGCGGTCGCGGGTCGACCTCGCCGTCGGCGAGCTGGTGCAGGGTGTCGCGGAACTCGAGCGGCGTGTAGCCGAAGACGAACCGCAGGTCGATCTCCTTGTTGATCCCCATCGCGGGCGTGATGCGGTCCTCGCCGACGCAGACCCCCACGACGACGATCCGGGAGTACATCGGCGCGCCGGCCATGAGGTCCTGCAGGATCCCCGGGACCCCGACGCACTCGAACACCACGGGGGCGGGCGGCGACGCGAGGCCGGCGCGGTCCGCGGCGCGCCAGAGGTGCCACCAGCCCACGGGCAGCCGGGCCATCTTCTCGATCGTGCCGACGGCGAGCTCGAGCGTCGCGGGGATCGACCCGAGGTGCCGGTCCGCGCCGGCCTCCCAC
>WLOB01000147.1 GCA_009699505.1 Actinomycetota bacterium
CGGGCCGCGCTTCGGGCGCCGCTCCCAGCGGTCGGGGCGGCCGGACCCGCGCTTGGGCAGCTCGGAGTCGCTCATCGGCGTCCCCGGACCGCGGGGTCCGCGGCGGTCGCGGCGGGGTCGGCCGTGATCGGCGCGCGGCCGTCGGCGTGCGGGCGGCGGCTCATCGGCCGGCCTTCCCGCGGAGGTAGTCGGCGTAGGACATGGGGCCCTTCCCGGGCGGTTGGACCTCGAGCAGCTCGAGGCTGCCGTCGTCGGCGATCCGCGTGCGGCGGATCCCGAGGTACGTGCCGTCGTCCTGCAGCAGCCGTGCGCCGATGTGCGGCGCGAGCGCGCGGACGTGGTCGTGCTGGACGCGGGCGGGCGCGGTCGGGTCGAGGTCGCGGTCGGCGGCGACGATCTTCTCCGCGTACGTGACGCCCTCGTCGGGCTGCGGGGTGGCGCGCAGGGTGCCCGCGGCGACCTCGTCGAGCGCGCGGAGGAGCAGGGTCGAGCCGAGCTCGACGAGCCGCGGGGCGACGTCGCCGTACGTGTCGTCGGGGCCGATCGGGAGCGGCTCCTGCAACTGCACCGGCCCGGCGTCGAGCTCCCCGACGAGCTCCATGATCGAGACGCCCGTCTCCGCGTCGCCGGCCATGATCGACCGCTCGACGGGCGCGGCGCCCCGCCAGCGCGGCAGGAGCGACGGGTGGACGTTCAGGATCGGGTACGCCGAGAGCAGCGGCTCGCGGACGATCGCCCCGTACGCGCAGACGATGAGGGCGTCGGGCTCCACGCCGGCGATGCGGGCCACGACGTCGTCGTCGAGCCGGTCGGGCTGCAGCAGCGGCAGGCCCAGCTCGCCCGCGGCGTCCGCGACGGGCGGTGGGGTCAGCTTCCGGCCGCGGCCCGCGGGGCGGTCGGGCCGGGTGATCACGAGCGAGGGCGCGCGGTCGGCGGCGACGAGGCGGCGCAGCACGTCCCCGGCGAACCAGCTCGTGCCGAGGAACGCGGTGCGGACCGTGGCCGGTGCGTCGCCGCTCATGCGCCGGCGGCCGCGGCCGCACGCAGCTCGCGCAGGGCGCGCTTGCGCTGGTCGCGCGAGGTGCGGTCGAGGATCAGGACGCCGTCGAGGTGGTCCATCTCGTGCTGGATGATCCGCGCCTCGAAGCCGGAGGCCTCGACCGTGACGTCCTCGCCCTCCTCGTCCTGCGCGGCGACCCGGAGGAACACGGAGCGCTCGACGTCGACGAGGACGCCGGGCAGGGACAGGCAGCCCTCCTGGGCGACCTCGGACTCCGCGCCGCGCCACTCGATGCGCGGGTTGACGAGCCGGCGGACCGGACCGTCGCCGCCGTCCACGGCGTAGACGAGCACGCGGTGCAGCGTGCCGACCTGGTTCGCGGCCAGCCCGACGCCGTGCGCGGCGTGCATGAGCTGCCCCATCGTGTCGAGCTCGCGGCGCAGCTGCTCGTCGAAGATCTCGACCTCGCGGGCCTTGCCCTTCAGCACGGGGTCGCCCCACTGCCGGATCGCCTCCATCGCGGCGCGGCGACGAGCGGCGGCCTCGTGCTCCTCGGGGGTCAGGGACCGCCCCGGTCCCTCCTGGATCTCCACGTCGGCCATCGAGCACCCAGGGTATCGCGGGTCCTGCCGCGTCCGTCCGGCGCCGATGCGAACATGTGTTCGTGGTCGGCGTCCGGGCCATCCTCCACGCAGACCTGGACGCCTTCTACGCGTCGGTCGAGCAGCGCGACGACGTCGCGCTGCGCGGCCGGCCCGTGGTCGTCGGCGGCGGCGTGGTCCTCGCCGCCAGCTACGAGGCGCGGGCCCGCGGGGTGCGCGGCGGCATGGGCGGCGGGCAGGCGGCACGGCTCTGTCCCGAGGCCGTCGTGGTCGCCCCGCGGTGGGACGCGTACGTCGAGGCGAGCGCCCGCGTGCGGGCGATCATGGAGGAGGCCGCGCCCGAGGTCGAGCCCGTCTCGATCGACGAGGCGTACCTGGACGTCACGGGCCTCGAACGGATCGGCCGGACGCCCGCCGGCGTCGGGGCGTGGCTGCGGCGCGTCGTCCGCCGCGAGGTCGGCCTGCCGCTGACGGTCGGCGGCGCCAGCACGCGGATGCTCGCCAAGATTGCCTGCGGGGCGGCCAAGCCCGACGGCCTGCGGGTGCTGGCGCCGGGCGACGAGCTCGCGTTCCTGCGAGCCCGGCCGGTCGGGGCGGTGCCGGGGATCGGCCCGGCGACGATGGAGCGGCTCTCCGCGTTCGGCATCGCCACCGTCGGCGACCTCGCGGGGCTGCCGGAGGAGACGCTCGTCGCGTGGTTCGGGGCGCACGCCGGCGGGTGGTTCCACCGGATCGCCCACAACCGCGACGGGACGCCCGTCCGCCGCGGTCGCGCGCGTCGGTCGTTCGGGGCGCAGGCGGCGCTCGGGCGGGGACCCCACGCGCCCGCGCTCGTCGACGCCCGGCTGCTCGGCCTGGCCGACCGGGTGACCCGGCGGATGCGCGAGAAGGGCCGGGCGGGCCGGACGATCACGCTGCGGGTCCGCTTCGGCGACTACGAGGCGATCACCCGCTCCCGCACGCTGCCGCTGCGGACCGCGGAGTCAGCCGTGGTGCTCGCCACCGCGCGGGAGCTGCTGGCGGGCGTGCGCGGCGAGGTGGCGGCACGGGGCCTGACGCTCGTCGGCGTCGCGGTCTCGGGCCTCCAGGCCGACGACGCGCCGCTCCAGCTCGCGCTGCCGCTCGACGAGGACGCGGACGGCACGTGGCCGGACGAGCCGGACGACCCGCGGGCGGTCGACGAGGCCCTCGACGCGGTGCGCGAGCGCTTCGGGACCGCGGCCCTGACCCGGGGCGCCCTGCTGCGGGCGGGCGCGGCCCCGCCGGCGTGGCTCGGGCCCGCCGACCTCGTGGAGGCGGCCGACGGGGCGCCGCGGTCGGGTCAGTCGCCCGCCAGCAGCCCCGCGTAGCCCCGGGCCTGCACGTCGGCGTCCTCGATCCCGAGGACCCCGCGCAGCTCGGCGACCTTCGCGGCGCACTCCTCCTCGTCGCCCGCCGGCCCGACGACGGCCTCGAGCTCGACGAAGGTGCCGAGGCCGTCGACGTCGTCGAGGTGGACGCGCACGCCCCGCCAGAGCAGCAGGCCGCGCGTCTTCACGACCTCGACCGTGACGCCGAGGCGCTCGTCGAGCGTCGCGCGCACCGTCGCCGGGTCGTCCACCGGGAGCAGGTCGTAGGCGCTGGCGCGGGCGACCGCCTCGTCCGTGCGCTCGTAGTGGACGAGCTCCGCGGTGAGGTCGTGCTCGCCGTCGTACCCGGGCCACGGCTCCCGGCGCTCCTCGCGCAGCTTGAGGCGACCGCGCGGGGCGGCGAAGTACGTGTCGCGCTGGTGCAGGACGGCGGTCGGCACCGCCCCGGCGGCCAGCGCCCGGCGCTCCGCCTCCTCCACGTCGGCGCACCGGGCCTTCAGCTCGACGTTGCGGCCGGTGCTCGGGGCGGGACGGTCGTCGGAGGGCATCGGCCCAGGGTGCCACGGCGACGGCACGCGGCGAGGCGCCCTCAGCGCGGGTCGACCTCGATCGCCAGGACCACGCCGCGGTGCGCGTTGTCGTCGACGACCGCGGCGACGGCGTCGCGGACCGCCGCCACGGTCGCGGCGCGCGAGACGGCCTTCACGAGCAGCTGGCGCCGGTAGCGCGCCTGCCTGCGGAAGAGCGGCACGGGCCCCATCGTCTCGGGCGGCATGCGGAGGACGAGGTCGTCCGCGGCGGCCTGGACGCGGCGCTCGTCCTCGTGCTCGCAGACGACGCGGACGATGGTGGAGAACGGCGGGTAGCCGTGGATCCGGCGGCGCTCGATCTCCTCCACGACGAACCCGTGGGCGTCGTGGCGGGCGGCGAAGCGCAGGGACGGGTCGTCCGGCGACCGCGTCTGCACGAGGACGCGGGCCGGGGCGTCCGTGCCGCCCCCGCGACCCGCCCGGCCGGCGAGCTGCGCGACGAGCTGGAACGTGCGCTCCTGGCTGCGGAAGTCCGGGAACCGCAGGGTCGCGTCGGCGTCGACGACCACGCCGAGCTCGACGCCGGGGAAGTCGTGGCCCTTCGCGATCATCTGCGTGCCGACGAGGATGCCGTGGTCCGCGGCGCCGAACGCCTCGAGCACGGAGGAGCGGTCGCGGACGTCGGCGTCCAGCCGGTAGACGTGGCCGGGCAGGTCCTCGGCGAGCTGCTCCGTCCCAAGACCGTGCTGGCCGACCGAGACCGAGCTGCACGACACGCACCGCTCGGGCGGACGCTCCTGGTGCCCGCAGTGGTGGCAGCGCAGGACGCCCGACGTGCGGCCCGTGCGCTCGGAGCGCCCGCCGTGCAGGACGAGCGAGACGTCGCAGTTCGGGCACTCCCACGTGTGGCCGCAGTCCGCGCACTCCATCCAGGTCGCCCAGCCCCGCCGGTTGAGCAGGACGATGGCCTTGCGGGCGTCGGCGATCGCGCGGTGGACATCGGGGTGCAGCGCCCCGCGCGTCGCCCGGACGTCGATCAGCCGCACGTGGGGCATCTCGCCGCCGTCGGCCCGTCGCGGCAGGCCGATCCGGCGGAGGGAGGCCCAGGACTCGGGGCGCGGCGTCGCGGAGCCGGCCAGGAGGACGGCGCCGGCGTCGCCCGCGCGCCAGGCGGCGACGCGGCGCGCGTCGTAGCGCGGGTCGCCGTCGTGCTTGTAGGCGGGGTCGTGCTCCTCGTCGACGATGACCAGCCCGAGGTCGGAGACGGGCGCGAAGACGGTCGACATCGGCCCGACGCAGACCCGCGCCTCGCCGGAGCGCAGGCGCCACCACTCGTCGCGCCGCTCGCCCTTGGACAGCCCGGAGTGCAGGACGGCGACGGTCTCCCCCAGCCGCCGCCGGAACCGCTGCACCGTCTGCGGCGTCAGCGCGATCTCCGGCACGAGGACGAGCACCGTCCGCCCGGCGGCCACGACGCGCTCCGCCGCCTGGAGGTAGACCTCGGTCTTGCCCGAGCCGGTGACGCCGTGGAGCAGCAGCCGCCGCTCGCGGATCGGCAGGTCCGGGTCCGCGAGGACGCCCGCGATCCGCTCGACGGCGAGCGCCTGGTCGGGGTTCAGCAGGGGTGCGGTGCGCCCGTCGCCGTGCAGCGCCCCGACCGACGCGTGGTCGGGCCGCCGGCCGTGGGCGCGGGCCTCGACCGTCACGAGCCCGCGGGCCTCGAGCCGTCGCAGCGCCGGCAGGTCGTCGCCCGTCCAGCCCGGGAGGCGGTCGAGCAGCGCGCGCTGGTTCGGGTTCAGGCGGACGCCGGCCCAGGGGTCCGCGGGGTCGGCCGGGGCGTCCGGGACCACCGGCTCGGCCCAGAACCGGGTGCGCTCCCCCACGCCCTCCGGCGGCAGCAGCAGCTCGAGGCACCGGGCGCGCGTCGAGACGATGTCGTCCGCCATCCAGAGCGCGAGGCGCACGAGCTGCGGCGGGAGCGAGACGTCCGAGACCGCGGTCGGCGCCTTCAGCCGGTGGGCCGAGTCCTCCGCGAGCCCCGTCACGACGCCGCGCAGCCGCTGCCGCCCGAACGGGACGTCGACGACCGCCCCGACGTCGCAGCCCTCCGGGCGGGCGTAGTCGAACGGGCCACGCACGCCGCGGGCCGAGACCAGCGGCTCGACCTGGATGACGCGCGGACCGAACACCTCGGGGGATGGTCGCAGGAGGTCGCGGCCGGGCGGCGGGCGGCGGGTCTTCCGGCACGGACGTGCCGGGACGGACGTTCGTGCGACGCCCCGGCGTCCACCGTTCACCCCGCGCGGTCGAACGCCCTCCCCGCCGGTAGGGTCGCCGGATGGACCTGAACGACGACGAGACCCAGATCTTCTCCACGAGCCCGTCGTGGCGCAGCCAGTTCGGGAAGCACGTCGTGGTCGTCGTCGTCGCGATCCTCGTCGGCGTGGTCGTCGGGCTCGTCGCGGAGATCGCCATCGGCATCGCCGCCGGCGTCGTCCTCGCCCTCGTCGCGGTCGGCGTCCTGTGGGCCGAGCGCTCGCGCACGACCTACATGGTCACGAGCCAGCGCATCCAGGTCCGGGAGGGCTTCCTGTCCAAGGAGGTCCAGCAGACCCGCCTGGACCGGATCCAGAACGTGACGCTCGACCAGTCCGTCGCGGACCGCCTCCTGCGCATCGGCACGGTCGACTACGACACCGCCGGGGACGACGGCTCCCGCTTCCGCATGACCGGCGTGGCCAACCCGGACGCCCTGGTGCGCCTCGTGGACCGCACGCAGCGCAGCGCCTTCGACTCCGAGCGCGACCGCACCGCCCGCGCCGAGGCCGAGGCCGACGCCCGGGTCCGCGGCCGCACCTCGCCGCGCGAGGGCGGCTCGGGGGACCAGGGCCAGGGCATCTGACCGGGGCCGGGCGGGCCCCGTCCGGTCGGACCCGCCCGTTCCGGGTACCTCGTCGGAGGGCCGCGCGTCCGCACGGCCGTCCCCGAGAGCAGGAGTCCCCATGTCTAGCAGCCCCGTCGTCGCGTTCCTCGGCACCGGCACCATGGGCGCCCCGATGGCGTCGAACCTGCTGCGGGCCGGCCTGACCGTCCGCGTCTGGAACCGCACGACCGAGAAGGCCCGCCCGCTGGCCGACGAGGGCGCCGAGCTCGCGACGGATCCCGCCGCGGCCGTCCGCGGCGCCGACGTCGTGGTCACGATGCTCGACGCCGCCGACGCGGTGCGCGAGACGATCGCCGCCGCGGCGCCGGGCCTGAGCGCCGAGCAGGTGTGGGTCCAGGCCAGCACGGTCGGCGTCGCCGGCACGCAGGGCCTGGCGGAGCTCGCGGAGGACCTCGGGCCCCGCTTCGTCGACGCCCCCGTCCTCGGGACCCTCGGGCCCGCGCAGGACGGCACCCTCGTCGTGCTGGCCAGCGGTCCCGACGACGCCCTCGACGTGGCCCAGCCCGTGTTCGACGCCGTCGGCTCCCGCACGATGCGGGTCGGCCCGGCGGGCGCGGGCACCCGCCTGAAGCTCGTCGCCAACTCGTGGGTCCTGGCCGTCACCGCCGCCACGGCCGAGGCGTTCGCGCTGGCGCAGGGCCTCGACCTGGACCCGCGCCTCTTCGTGGAGGCCGTCTCCGGCGGCCCGCTGGACCTGCCGTACCTGCACGTCAAGGGCCAGTCGATGCTCGACGACGCCTACCCCACGGCGTTCTCGGTGAAGAACGCGCTGAAGGACGCCCGCCTGGTCGGCGACGCCGCGGGCGAGGTCGGCGTGCGCAACGGGATCGCCGCCGTGGCGGCGGAGCACCTCGACCGCGCCGCCCGGGCCGGGCACGGAGAGGACGACATGGCCGCGCTCTACAAGGGCGTCGTGCACCGCTGAGACGCGCGACGGCGGCCCACCGGACGGACGGTCGCCGACGAGCGGCCCCGGCCGCCGGCCCGTCCCGGTCAGGCGGCGCGGCCCTCCCGGCCGAGCAGCGCGGCGGCCGCGGCGCCCGCCACGGCGAACGGCTCGGGCACCGCCCGCATCCCCGCGGCGACCGTCGCGCCCTCGTGGAGCAGCATGAGCTGCGCCCCCAGCGCGTCGGGGTCCGTCGCCCCCGCCGCCCCGGCCAGGTCGACGAGGAGCGCGAGCATCCAGCGCTTCTGCTCGACCATGACCGCGTACGCCGGATGGGCGGGGTCGTCGATCTCGGCGTGCGCGTTGACCATCGCGCACCCGTGGCTCCCCCGCGCCGCCGACCAGCCGGCCGCCGCGGCGAAGAGCGCCGCCACCCGGGCGCGGGGGTCGTCGCCCGCCGTTTCGAGGTGCCCCTGCAGGACCGCGCGCCACTGCCGGTCGCGCTCGGCGAGGTACTCGGCCACGAGCCGCTCCTTCGAGCCGAAGCGGTCGTAGAGCGTCTTCTTCGTCACGCCCGCGCGCTCGGCGACCGCGTCGACGCCGACGGCGTGGATGCCCCGGGCGTAGAAGAGCTCGGACGCGGCGTCGAGCACCGCCCGCGCCTTCGGGGTCCATCGGATCTCCTCGGCCATGGGACGAGCATAGCGCCGAGTACACCGATCGGTATAGTCGCCCCATGGCAAGTACACCGATCGGTCTACCTCTGCTGCGGCGGACGTCCGCGACGGGCACCCGCCGCGCGTGGATCACGGGCGGGCTCGCGGTGCTCTTCGTCCTCTCGTGGTCCTCGGGGTTCATCGGGGCGAAGCTCGGGTCCGGCCAGGCCCCCACGGCCACCGTCCTCATGTGGCGGTTCGTCCCGCTCGCGCTCGTGCTGCTGCCCCTCGCGCTGCGGCGCGCCGGCCGGGGGCTGCGCGGGCACCCGCGGTCGGAGGTCCGGCGCCACGTGCTGATCGGCCTCCTGTCGCAGTCCGGCTACCTCCTCACGGTCTACGGCGCGATCGGGCTCGGCGTCAGCACGGGCACCACGGCGCTGGTCGACGGGGTGCAGCCGCTCGTCGCGGCCGCGCTCGTGGGGCCGCTGCTCGGCGTGGCGGTGGGCCGCCGCGGGTGGGCGGGGCTCGCCCTCGGGATGACCGGCGTCGTCCTCGTCACGTGGTCCGACGCGACCGCGCCGACGAGCAGCGCGCCGGCGTGGGCGTACCTCGTGCCGTTCTCGGGCATGCTCGCCCTCGTCGCGTCCACCTTCCTCGAACGCCGCTCGCGCGTGCGGACGCCGCCGATGACGGCCCTGGCGATCCACTGCACGACCTCGGCGGTCGTCCTCTCCGGCCTGGCGCTCGCGACGGGCACCGCGGTGCCGCCCGGGTCGGCGGACTTCTGGCTCGCGACGGCGTGGCTCGTGGTCCTGCCGACGTTCGGCGGCTACGGCCTCTACTGGCTCCTGGTCGAGCGGATCGGCGTGCCGTCGGTCAACGGCCTGCTGTTCCTCATCGCCCCGGTGACGGCGGTCTGGGGCGCCGCGATGTTCGGCGAGCCGCTCGGCGTCGCGACCGTCATCGGGCTGGCGCTCGCCCTGGCCGCGGCCGTGGTGGTCGGGCGGGCGACGGGATGCGGCGCCGGCACCCCGTAGGCGGCACCGCCCCGGAACGACGACGGGCGCCGCGAACGGCGCCCGTCGGGCTGCGCCACCCGCGAGGTGCGGGCGGGGCGCCGGGTCCCGTGGACCCGGGGTGTCCGGACTAGAGGCCGGCGGCGGCCTTCAGCTCGTCGACCTTGTCCAGCTTCTCCCACGTGAAGTCCGGGTCCTCGCGACCGAAGTGGCCGTAGGCGGCCGTCTTCTGGAAGATCGGGCGGAACAGGTTCAGGTGGCGGCGGTAGGCCAACGGGCGGAGGTCGAAGACCTCGCGGACGGCCTTCTCGATCTTCGCGCGGTCGATCTTCTCCGTGCCGAACGTCTCGACGAGGATGGAGATGGGCTGCGCGACGCCGATGGCGTAGGAGACCTGGATCTCGGCGCGGTCGGCGAGGCCGGCCGCGACGACGTTCTTGGCGACCCAGCGCGTCGCGTACGCGGCGGAGCGGTCGACCTTGGAGGAGTCCTTGCCGGAGAAC
>WLOB01000148.1 GCA_009699505.1 Actinomycetota bacterium
AGATGCTGGCGGGACGACTCCGGGGCGGGAGCGCCGGTTCCCGATGGCCGCGCGTCCCGTGCGCGACGCCGTCCGCCACCGGCGCGAACCGCACGGGGGCGGGACGGGGCGTCGACCGCGCCAGGACGACTCCGGGGCGGGAGCGCCGGTTCCCGACGGCCGCCGCGTCCGGGTCCCGCCGCCGACCGCCACCGGCGCGGACGACGGCGGGCGGCCGGGGCGGCCGGGGGCGCCGCCTTCCGACGGCCGCGCGCCCCGTGCGCCCCGCCGTCCGCCACCGGCGCAGACGACCGAGGACGGCCGGGGCGGGATGGGGCTTCGCCGCTGCCGGGCGCCCGTCAGCCCTGCAGGCGGCGGGCCACGTCGACCGCGAAGTACGTCGCGATGACGCTCGCGCCCGCCCGGCGGATCGCCAGGAGCGACTCCATGGAGACCAGGGCCTCGTCGACGTAGCCGGCGGCCGCGCCGGCCTTGATCATCGAGTACTCGCCGCTCACCTGGTAGGCGGCGACGGGCACGTCGACCGCCTCGCGCGTGCGCCGGACGAGGTCGAGCGCCGGGCCCGCGGGCTTGACCATGATCATGTCCGCGCCCTCCTCGACGTCCTGCCGGGCCTCGCGGATCGCCTCGTCGCCGTTGGCCGGATCCATCTGGTAGCTGCGGCGGTCGCCGAAGGCCGGCGTGGAGCCCGCGGCCTCGCGGAACGGGCCGTAGTACGAGGACGCGAGCTTGCCCGAGTGGGCGACGAGCACGACGTCCTGGTGCCCGGCGGCGTCGAGCGCGTCGCGGACCGCGCCGATCCGGCCGTCCATCATGTCCGACGGGTAGAGCACCTCCGCCCCGGCGGCGGCCTGCGAGACCGCGGCGCGGGACAGCAGCTCGAGGCTCGGGTCGTTCAGCACGTGGCCGTGGTCGTCGAGCAGGCCGCAGTGGCCGTGGTCCGTGTACTCGCACAGGCAGAGGTCCGCCCCGACCGTGAGGCCGTCGACCTGCGCCCGGATCTCCCGGCTCGCGCGCTGGACGACCTGGTCGTCGTCCCACGCGCCCGAGCCCTCGTGGTCCTTGTGCAACGGGATCCCGAAGAGCATCACGCCCCCGACGCCGGCGGCCGCCGCCTCGCGCGCCGCCTGGACCGCGCCGTCGACGGTGTGGCGCACGACGCCCGGCATCGCCTCGATCGGCACGGGGCCGTCCTGCCCCTCCCCGATGAACATCGGCAGCACGAGCTGCTCCGGGCGCAGCGACGTCTCCCGCACCATCGCGCGCAGGGCGGGGGTGCGTCGCAGGCGGCGGGGTCGGGAGCGCGGGAAGGCCATGCGTCCATCGTAGGACGCACGCGCCCCCGGCCCGGACGGGCGGGGTCGGACGGCTGGACGGGGCGGGGGCACCGGGCGACGCCGGGGCGGCGTCCCCCGCCCGGCGACCCGGTCGTCCGGCGCGGGCCCTACCGTCCGGCCGATGCTGCGACGCGCGGACGACGGGCGATGAACCGCGACCCCGTCATGCGCCGGGCGTTCGAGGGCCAGCGCCTGCTGCTCGGCGGTGACCGCGCCGGGGCGCGCGAGGTCTACGCGGACCTCTGGGCGTCGCTCGACGCGGCCGGCGACGAGGACCCCATGCACCGCGTGTGGGTGGCCCACGTCACCGCCGACGCCCAGGACGACCCGGCCGAGCAGGTCCACTGGGACCTCGTCGCCCTGCGGGCCGCGGACGCCGCCGCGGAGCGCGGCGGGGTCGACGGGGTCGGCGTGCGGACGTTCTACCCCTCGCTGCACCTCAACCTCGGCGAGGGGTTCCGCCGGCTCGGTGACGACCGACGCGCCCGCGATCATCTGGCCGAGGCGGAGCGGCACCTGCGCGGCCATCCGGACGACGACGAGCGCGCCGGCATCGAGGCGGCCGTGATCGCCCTGCGGGAGCGCATCGAGGACCCGCCCGAGAATCGCCGCGCGCACGGGCCGGACGCCGCGGACCTCGACCTCGACCTCGGGCTGGACGTCGACCTCGACCTGCCCCTCCGGCCGCCGCCGGGCGGCTGAGCCGACGGCCGGTCGTCCCCCGCTGCGACAGTGGTCGCATGACCGAGGCGCCGTCCATCCTCTTCGTCGCCGACGTCGTCGGGTCGATCGGCCGTCGCGCCCTCCGCGCCGCCCTGCCCGCGCTGCGCGAGGAGCACCGCCCGACCTTCATCGTCGTGAACGGCGAGAACAGCGCCGGAGGCGTCGGCATCACCTCGAAGATCGCGGAGGAGATGTTCTCGATCGGCGTCGACGTCATCACGCTGGGCAACCACGCGTTCCGTCAGCGCGAGGTCTGGTCCTACCTCGACGAGGTCGACGAGATCGTCCGCCCGGCGAACTACCTCGCGTCCATGCCCGGGCACGGCTCCTGCGTCGTCGAGTCCGGCGGCGTGAAGCTCGGGGTCCTGAACGTCATGGGCAACCTCTACCTCGACCCGGGCCGCCACATGTTCACGATGGCCGAGGCCGAGGTCGAGAAGCTCCTGCGCCGCGGCTGCGACCACGTGCTGATCGACGTCCACGCCGAGGCGACGAGCGAGAAGGTCGCGATGGGCTGGGAGTTCGACGGCCGGGTCACGGCCGTCGTGGGCACCCACACCCACGTGCCGACCGCGGACGCCCGCGTCCTGCCGAAGGGCACGGCCTACATGACCGACGTCGGCATGTGCGGGCCGCGCGACTCCGTCATCGGCGTGAAGAAGGAGCTGGCGATCGAGGCGATGCGCACGAAGCTGCCCGTCCGCTTCGAGCCGTCCGAGCGCGACCCCTGGCTGTGCGCCGTCCTGGTCCGGGGCGGGGACCGCAGGTGCAGCGCGTCCTCGATCACCCCGATCCAGGTGTCGCCGCAGGTCTGAGCGGGCGGTCGCCGGGCCGGTCCGGGTGCACCCGCCGCGTCGCCCCGCGCGGCGACGCAGGACACTCACCGGAGGTCCCCGCCGGCCGCCGCCCCGCCGAGCCGCGGCGGCTCAGCCGGCGTCGCCGGGGGTGCTCGCCCGCGCGGCCTCCTGCCGGCGGACGTCGGCCGCCCAGGGGGCGTCCTCCTCCGGCACCGGGCCGTGCATCCGCGGCACGACGCCCGGGTGCCCGTCGGCCGGGGGGCCCGGCCAGCGCAGCGGCCGGTCGCCGACGGCCGCCGCGATGACGAGCGGCACGAGCCACACGAGGTAGAGGTAGAACCAGTACTCCGTCGCCATCTGGAGGCCGAGGATCACGGCCATCACGATCGCCGCCGTGCCGGTCACGTCGTGGCGGCGCGGCACGAAGGCCACGAGGACGGCGAAGGCGACGGCGACCCAGCGGACCGCGTCGCGCACCCACCCCGGCAGGTCGTAGTCCGGGAACCCCCACGGCATGAACGGCGCGGGACGGCCCGCCTGGTAGCCGACGGTCCGGTCCAGCAGGTGCGGGAAGTTCAGGCCGCGCAACGCGACGAACGACACGAGCAGCACGAGCAGGCCGGCGCCGAGGAGGACGAGCAGCCCGGACACCGTCCCGCGACCGAAGCGCGGACCGAAGGGCTCGCGCGTCCCGTCGGCGGCGCGGGCCGGCCAGAACGCCGGCGGCGCGTGGTGCACCGGGACCGTCGACGGCACCCGTCGACCCGTGGCGAGCACCGGCAGGATCGCGAACGGGGCGATCTTCGCCGCCCCCGCGGCGCCGGCGGCGAGCCCGCGGGCGAACGGCCGCGCACCCACGAGCAGCAGCAGGCCGAGGGCGACCGCGGGCAGCGCGTCGTTCGAGTTGGAGTTCAGGCAGTACGCGGTGAACGGGCAGGCCAGCCACAGGTACGCGTAGAGCGTCCCGCGCCGGTTGCCGAGGGCGCGCACGGTCTCCTGCGAGCGCCCGACGAGGAAGAGGACCGCGGCCGCGAGGGCGTCGAGGCCGATCGCCGCGGCGTGGGCCGCCGGCAGGTCGTCCCACTTGCCCGACCACGGCCAGAGCTGCTCGAACGGGACGTACGCGAGGTACGTCAGCGGCCCGTAGGTGTCGCCGCGGCCCACGTTCGAGGGGAACGGCGTGTAGACCGGCACGCCGCTCCCGATCTTGTCCGCGCCGACGACGCTGGCGTAGCCCACGTCGATGACGTTGCCGTCCTCGACGTTCAGGACGATCCGGAAGACGAGCAGACCGAGGCCGACGACGAGCAGGATCGACGTCGGGACGAGCAGGAGGAGCGGCCGTGGCGCTGCCCTCGGGCGTCGCAGCGCACGGACCGTCGACCACAGGAACAGCGAGGCCAGGAGGCCGAAGCTCAGCGGGACCGCCCAGTCCAGGCGCGCGTTGTTGAAGAACGCCAGCGGCGCGGAGAACCCGGCGAGCAGCAGGATCGGCACGGGCGGCCCGCGCAGCGGTCGCAGCGACACGAACGGCAGCAGGAACAGGACGAGCAGGACGCCCCAGAGGTACGGGTTCGTGATCGTCCGGCCGAAGGCGCCGTCGTAGCCGCGGGCCATCGTCCAGGCGACGTACGGGACGTCCCACGACTCCGTGACCCTGCCCGACGCGTCGTCGACGATGACCTGCCCGATCTCGGTCAGGGGCTCGCCCTTCGCGTAGATCGACATCTGCCAGCGCGTCTGGCCCTTCATGAAGACGCGGTGGTAGCTGCCGGGGTTCTCCCGACGGACCCGCTGGCCCTTGGGGTCCTGGCGGGCGATCCGCGAGGCCTCGCGGGCGGAGAGGCGGTGCCCGGCGGGCGGCGTGGTCGCCGACGGCGCGTACTCCACGCCGTTGGGGTCGGTCGAGCCGGCGCGCGAGACGGTCTGCAGCGGGGAGCCCGCAGCGGGCGCCTGGCCCGAGGTGACGGTGGTCGTGACCGTCGTCGTCGTCTGCGCGGCCGCGACGGCGCCCTGCCCGGCGAGGGCGAGCAGCAGGGCGACGAGCACCCCGAGGACGAGCGGGGCGCGCGGGCTCATCGCTCCGCGAAGCTCCAGAGCTTGTTGCCGACGAAGCTCATCGGCGTCGCGGCGGCGATCGCGAGGGCCTGTCCGAGCAGCTCGTCCGTCCCGAGACCGTCGACGAGGACGTGCAGGACGAGCAGGTTGACCCCGAGGCCCGCGAGGCTCACGGCGACGAACCGCGCCGCCTGGAAGCCCGCGTGGCCCGTGGCGCCGGAGAACGTCCAGAGGCGGTTCAGCGCGAAGTTGTTCGTCACCGCCACGGCGAAGCCCAAGAGCGCCGCCAGCCGGTAGTCCCAGCCCAGTGGGCCGGCGGCCACCGCGTAGACGAGGAGGTTGACGACGGCGCCCGTGGCCCCGACGACCCCGAAGCGCAGGAGCTGGGCCCACGCCGAGCGGCTCCGCACGGCCTGGGCCACGCGGGCGCGCAGGGACGCGGCGGGTGCGGGGAGCTCGAACTCGGAGGTGCTCATGGGCTGCTGCTCGAGGCTCCGGCGCCGAAGTGGCGCAGGATCATCGGGGTGGCGTCCTCGATGGACCAGGCGTCGGCGGCCAGCTCGGGGCGTCCGCGCGGGTCGTCCTGGTCGGCGAGGCCGTGATGGATCAGGATGCCAACCGCGTCGTCGGCGCGCAGCGACCCGTGGCTGCCGCCGCCCAGGTGGTCGATCCCGCCCCAGTCCGGGAACTCCGCGCCCTCGCCCGCCGAGAGCAGCAGGTCGCCCGAGTTCACGCACGTCAGCGCGGACCAGCAGCGGCCGAGCGGGTCGGGGTGGCTCGCGCTGCGCAGGACGCCGTCCTGCACGGTCGCGCCGACCACCCCGAGAGCGCCTGAGACGATCCAGGTGCCGCCGCGCTCGTCGCGCACCAGCTCCTCGCCCGGACCGGACGGGTCGACCTCGGGCGCGGGGTCCGTCGGGCGCCCCGAGGCCGCGGCGGGCCGGAACCGCAGCTCGCCCTGCACGGCGGCGTCCGTGGCGGAGGAAAGGACGCCGCGGCCCTCGCGGTCGCGCCAGACCACGAGCTCGACGCCCTCGGCGGTGCGCCCGGCGTCGACGAGGCGGGGCAGGAGCTCCGCGCGGTCGGCGGGGTCCAGGACGTAGACCATCGCGGCCCGGGAGGCCGGGCAGTACGCGATCCGGTCGCGGCGCCTCCGGGCGCCCGGTCCCGTGATGCCGAACGGCTCGAACGCCGGCCGGGGATCGGTTCGCCGGGTCACGAGCGCGTGCGAGTGGTCCGAGGCGACGACGAGCGCCCACTCCGCGAAGAACCGGTCGATCCCGCCGGCCGCCTCCGCGACCCGGGCGATCTCGGCGTCGGCCGCCGCGATTGACTCGACCTGGGCGTCGGGGCCGTGCGCGTGGCTGTGCGTGTCGTTGTCGGGCAGCGAGAGCAGCAGGAAGTCGACGAGGTCCTGCTCGACGAGGTGCGCCGAGACGCAGCCCGCGTGCTGGTCCCGCAGGCCCGGGTGCCCGAAGCGGGAGCGGCACGGGGTCTCGCGCGTCGCGACGAGGTCGGCGAAGAACAGCTCCTTCGGCCCCATCATCGGCGAGCGCATGACCGTCGCCGCCAGGCGGGTGGCCGGACGGTCGCGGGCGAGGCGGTGCCGGTGCCGGCCGCGGGTGATGAGGAACGTCGTGCCGCCCGTGCGGACCCCGGCGTCGTCGAGCGACTCGTAGACCGTCTCCACCTCGGGCGCCAGGTGGCGACCGTTGAGGTGGTAGGTCACGTCGGCCAGCTGCCGGGCGATGCCGAGGCGCCGCGACGCCTGGAAGCTCGACCCGTACTCGACGTAGCGGTCCCGCGAGCGGTCCCACCAGTTGATGGACGGGATGCGGTGGCGGTCCTGCCGGACCCCGGTGGCCAGCGCCGTCGCGCAGACCGGGGTGACGGACGGGAACGCGGCGACGGAGTCGTGCAGCCGCCCCTCGGCGACCGCCCGGGCCAGGACGGGGGCCCGGCCCTGGTCGATCGCCCGTCGCAGCTGCTCGGGCGCGCAGCCGTCGACGACCGCGAAGATCAGGCGCCGCGGCGGGCGCTGGTCGGGGTCCGCGATGCGGGGTTCCGGGCTCGGGAGGGCGGTGACGGTGGACTAGCGGAGGATCCGCAGGCCGGCGTGCTTCGTGGTCTCCTGCCGGCGTCCGCCGACGAAGAGCCAGATCCCGGCCGCCACGGCGACGGCGCCGAGCGGCGGCAGCACGACCGACAGCACCGCGACGAGGGCGGCGCCGAGGGCCCCGCCGATCGACAGGAGCGTCCGCTGCTCGTCCTCGAGGCGCGCACGGGTGCGGCGCAGGAGCGCCTGGACCGCCGTGCCGACGACGAACGCCGCGACGCCGCCGGCGATCAGGGCGGGCCACCAGACGTCGCTGCGGTCGGCGACCGTCGCGGCCGCCACGACGGCACCGAAGACGACGCCGAGCCCCAGCGTCACCCGCTCGGCGGTCGGCGACTCGAGCCGGCGACGGGCGACGAGCGCGGCCACCGCGAGCACGACGGCCAGGGCCAGCAGCACGGGCGACTCGACGAACGAGAACGACGTGCCCTCGTAGTCGGCCCCGAGGTTCGCCAGACCGGCGACGGCGGCCACCGCGAGCGGGAGGAAGGGGCTGGCGCCCGCGGCCGCGGCGACGCCGAGGCCCTGGAGGAGGTCGAGGAGATAGTTCATGTGCGTGGGGGCGATACCGTTTCGAGCATGACTGTAGAGGACCAGGACCCGACCGCCACGCGGGGCACGGACGGGATCGCATCCCGCGCCGGGGCCGCGGCGGCCGCCGGGTCCGGGTCCGGTGCGACGGGTGCGACGGGCGGCGCCGGGACGGCCGGCGGGGCGGGTCCCACGGCCGCCGGTACCCGTTCCGGGGCGCCCTCCGCCGCCGGCGGGCGCCCCACGGGCGACCTCGAGCGCTACGCGGGCCTCTTCGCGCAGCGCACGCGGGTCATGAAGAGCTCGGCGATGCGCGACCTCATGGCGCTCACGGAGCGCCCCGAGGTCATCTCCCTCGCCGGCGGGCTGGCCGACACGACGCTCTTCCCGGCGGAGGACCTGGCGAAGGTGCTGTCGCACATGGCCGCCGGCGACTCCGCCCGGGCGCTGCAGTACGCGCCGACGGAGGGCATGGCCGAGATCCGGCCGTGCCTGGCCGAGGTCATGGCCGCCGAGGGCACGATCGTCGACCCGGACGACATCCTCGTCACGACCGGCGGGCAGCAGGTCATCGACCTCGTCTGCAAGACCCTGGTGGACCCGGGCGACGTCATCGTCGCCGAGGCGCCGACGTACCCGGGCGCCGTCCCGACGTTCTCCGCCTACGAGGCGGATCTCGTGCAGGTCGAGATGGACGACGACGGCATGCGGATCGACGTGCTCGAGGAGACCCTGGACCGGCTCGAGGCCGAGGGCCGCCGGCCCAAGTTCATCTACACGATCCCGACGTTCCAGAACCCGGGCGGGGTGACGATGTCGCTCGAGCGCCGCCACGCGCTCGTGCGGATCGCCCAGGAGCGGCAGATCCTCGTGCTGGAGGACAACCCCTACGGGCTGCTGCGCTACGAGGGCGATCCCCTGCCGACGCTGCTGTCGCTCGACGGCGGACGCTTCGTCATCTACGCGGGCACCCTCTCGAAGATCCTCTCCCCCGGGATCCGCGTCGGCTGGGCGCTGGCCCCGGCTCCCGTCCGCCAGAAGATGGTCATCGGCAAGGCCGGCTCCGACCTCAACTCGTCGTCGATGTCGCAGCTCTTCGTCGCGTACTACTTCCGCGAACGCGACTGGCGGGACTACGTGCGCCACCAGTCCGCGGTCTACCAGGCCCGGCGCGACGTGATGCTCGAGGCGCTGGAGCGGCACATGCCCGACGGGACGACGTGGACGCGGCCGAAGGGCGGCCTGTTCGTGTGGCTGACGCTGCCGGACTACCTCGACACGACGGACCTGCTCGCCCGCGCGCTGCAGCACAACGTCGCCTTCGTGCCGGGCCGGGGGGCCTTCCTCGACGGTCGCGGCGGCAACTCCATGCGGATCAACTTCTCCGGGGTCGGCGAGGACGACATCCGCGAGGGCATCAGCCGCATCGGCTCCGTCATCGCGGAGCAGCTCGAGCTCTACGCCTCCATCGCCGGCACCGCCCGCCCGCGCGGCGGCTCGACGCGGTCGGGCACGAAGGACGCCCGGACACCCGACGCCCCGCACGACTCCTCCATCGTGCCACTGCGCACGGCCGGCCGCCGGCGCGGGACCGCCTGATGCGCGTCGCGGTCCTGCAGGGCGGGCGGTCCCTCGAGCGGCAGGTGTCGCTGCAGTCCGGCCAGCGCGTCGAGGAGTCGCTGCGGCGCCTGGGCCACGAGGTCCACCACGTCGACATCGACCACGGCCTCGTCTCCCGCCTGACCGCCCTGGCGCCCGACGTGGCGTTCGTGGCGCTCCACGGGGAGGACGGCGAGGACGGGACGGTCCAGGAGCTCCTCGAGGTCCTCGGCATCCCCTACACCGGCTCGGGCCCCGGGGCCTGCGAGCAGTGCTGGGACAAGG
>WLOB01000149.1 GCA_009699505.1 Actinomycetota bacterium
GCCGCGCCGAAGGCCTGAGCGGTCGGGCCCGGGACGCCCGGGCCGGGGCCCGGTCCCCTCCCCGGGTGGACCGGGCCGCGCCGAAGGCCTGAGCGGTCGGGCCCGGGACGCCCGGGCCGGGGCCCGGTCCCCTCCTCGGGTGGACCGGGCCGCGCCGAAGGCCTGAGCGGTCGGACCTGGGACGCCCGGGCCGGGGCCCGGTCCCTCCCCTCAGATCGGCGTGACGTAGGCGGCCGTCAGGCCGCCGTCGACCATGAAGGTCGACGCCGTGATGAAGCTCGACTCGTCCGACGCGAGGAAGAGCACGGCGTTGGCGAGCTCGCGGGCCTGAGCGAAGCGGCCCATCGGCACGTGCACGAGCCGGCGGTTGGCGGCCTCGGCGTCGTTCGCGTAGAGCTCGCGCAGCAGCGGCGTGTCGACCGGCCCGGGGCAGAGCGCGTTGACGCGGACGCCCTGGCGGGCGAACTGGACGCCGAGCTCGCGGGACATCGAGAGCACGCCGCCCTTGGACGCGGTGTAGGCGATCTGGGAGGTCGCCGCACCCATGAGCGCGACGAACGACGCGGTGTTGATGATCGACCCGCCGCCCGTCTCGAGCAGGTGCGGGATGCCGTGCCTGCAGCAGAGGTAGACGGACTTCAGGTTGACGTCCTGCACGCGCTGCCAGGCGTCCTCCTCCGTCTCGAGGATGGAGTCGTCGTCCGGCGGGGAGATGCCCGCGTTGTTGAAGAGGACGTCGATCGTGCCGTAGGTCTCGCGGACCTGGGCGTAGGCGGCGGCGACGTCGGCGGAAGACGTGACGTCGCCCTGGATCGCCAGGTCGACCTCGGGCTGGTCCGCGGTGAGGTCGAAGCCCACGACCGTCGCGCCCTGCTCGCGGAAGACCTTCGCCGTCTCGGCGCCGATGCCCGACGCGGAGCCGGTGATGACGGCGACCTTGCGCTCCAGGCGGCCGTGGTGGGTGGTCGCGGTCTCGGGGGTGGTCTGGGTGTCGCTCATGCGGCCTCCTCGGGGTGATCGGTGACGAAGGGGTGCGGCCCGCGGTGCGGGCCGGACGCCGCGGTGCTCACGCGCCGGTGGCGTAGTAGACGGTCTTCAGCTCGGAGTAGGCCTCCATCGCGTGCGGGCCGAGCTCGCGCCCGATCCCGGACTGCTTGAAGCCGCCGAAGGGGGTGGAGACGCGGACGGAGCTGTTCGAGTTGATCGACAGCACGCCGCTCTCGATCCGGCGGGCGACGCGCAGGGCCTTGCCGCCGTCGCGGGTCCAGATGGATCCGGAGAGCCCGTAGATCGAGTCGTTGGCCTTCGCGATCGCGTCGGCCTCGTCGTCGAAGGGCACCACGGCCACGACCGGGCCGAAGATCTCCTCGCGGGCGGCGGGGCTCGCCGGGTCGACGGGGCAGAGCACCGTCGGCGGGAACCAGAAGCCGTCGCCCTCCGGTGCGGTGCCGCGGAACGCGACGGGCGCGTCGTCGGGCACGAAGGAGGCGACCCTGTCGCGGTGCGCCGCCGAGATCAGCGGGCCCATCGCGACGTCCGCGCCGAGCGGGTCGCCGACGGTGAACGCCTGCACGGCCGGCTCGAGCAGCTCGAGGAAGCGGTCCACGGCGGAGCGCTGGACGAGGATCCGCGAGCGGGCGCAGCAGTCCTGGCCGGCGTTGTCGAAGACCGCGCCCGGTGCCGCCGCGGCGGCGGCCTCGAGGTCCGCGTCGGCGAAGACGACGTTGGCGGACTTGCCGCCGAGCTCGAGGGTCACCCGCTTGATCGTCCCGGCGGCGGCGCGCTGGATGCCGGCGCCGACGCGCGTGGAGCCGGTGAAGGCGATCTTCGCCACGCCGGGGTGCTCGACGAGCCGCTGCCCGACGGTGGGGCCGGGGCCGGCGAGGACCTGCAGCACGCCCTCGGGGATGCCGGCCTCCAGGGCGATCCGCTCGAGCTCGATCGCGGACAGCGGCGTGAGCTCGGCCGGCTTGAGGATGGCGCAGTTGCCGGCCGCCAGGGCGGGGGCGAGCTTCCACGACGCGATCGGCAGCGGGAAGTTCCAGGGCGTGATGAGCCCGACGACGCCCAGCGGCTCGCGGAACGTCATCGCGACGCCGCCCGCGACGGGGATCGTGTCGCCGAGGTGCCGCTCGACGCCGCCGGCGAAGTAGCGGAACGTGGCGGCGACCATGCCGATCTCGCCGCGGGCGGAGGCGATGGGGTGCCCGGCGTTCCTGGCCTCGAGGACGGCGAGGTCCTCGAGCTCGGCCTCGATCGCGTCCGCCAGGCGCAGCAGCAGCCGCGCGCGGTCGGAGGGCGCGACGTCGCGCCAGGCGCGGAACGCGGACCCCGCGCGCTCGACGGCGCGGTCGACGTCCTCCGGGGTGGCCTCGGGGATCTCGGCCATGGCGCGGCCGGTGGCGGGCTCGACGACGGTGAGGGTCATCGATCCTCCTTCGTGGTGGGGGTGGCCGGGACGCGGGGCGCGCCGGTCGGCCCGCCCGTCCTCGTCCGTCGACCGGTACGTGCGGGGCGGCTCATCGGACTCCGGGGCCCTCCGCGCCGGCGCGGGTGCGCGCGGCGTCGACGAGGGCGGAGATCACGGCGCTGCGGGCGTCGCCCTCGGGGTGCCACTGGACGCCGAGGCAGAACGCGCGGTCGTCGCGCTCGATGGCCTCCGTCAGCGCGTCGCCGGTGGCGCGGCCCGTGACCCGCCAGCCGGCCGGGAGCCGGTCGAGCGCCTGGTGGTGGTGCGAGCGCACGGAGGCGGTCTCCGCGCCCACGGCGCGGGCGGCCAGGGAGCCCGGCGTGAGGTCGACGCCGTGGGCGTTGCGCTCGTCCAGGGTGCCGGGGATCCGCCGGTGCTCCTCCGTGCCGAGGACCTCCGGCAGGTGCTGCAGGAGCGTGCCGCCGCCGGCGGCCGCGACGATCTGCATGCCGCGGCAGATCGCCAGGAGCGGCAGGTCCCTGTCCTGGGCGGCCACGGCGAGCGCCATCTCGAAGCGGTCGCGCTCCGGCGTCTCGCCGGAGGTGGCGGGATGGGGCGCGGCGCCGTACGACGCGGGGGCGAGGTCCACGCCGCCGGTCAGGATCAGGCCGTGCAGGCCCGCGAGGACCTCCTCGGGGTGCGCGGCGTCGACCGGGTCGACGGGCAGCAGGACGGCCCGGCCGCCCGCGCGCTGGATCGCCGCGACGTAGCTCGCCGGCACGAAGTCGGCGGGCTGCTGCCACGACTCGCCGTGGCGGATCGTCTCGTGCGCGCAGGTGACGCCGACCACGGGCCGGGGCGTGGTGACGACGACGCCTGCGGCGTCGGGGTGCTCGGTGGTGCTCATGCTCGGACGTCTGCGGGGTGGTGGGACGGTCGGCGGCGGCGCGGCCCGCGGGCCGCGCCGGGCGCCTACAGGCGCTCGAAGCCGCGGAACCGCTCCCAGTCGGTCACCGCCGCGCCGAACGCGTCCAGCTCGACCTGGGCCATGTTGGCGTAGTGGGCGACGACGTCCTCCCCGAGGGCCTCCTTCGCGAGCGGGCTGGCGAGGAACAGCTCGCGCGCGGCGTGCAGCGTCTTGGGGACCTGCGGGACGTCGGCCTCGTACGCGTTGCCGGTGCACGGGGGCCCGAGCTCGAGTCCCCGGTCGATGCCGTCGAGCCCGGCGGCGATCGTGGCGGCGAGCGCGAGGTACGGGTTGACGTCGGCGCCCGGCACGCGGTTCTCGACGCGCAGGCCCTCGCCGTGGCCGACGACGCGCAGGGCGCAGGTGCGGTTGTCCTCGCCCCACGCGATCGCGGTGGGGGCGAACGACGCCGAGGCGTAGCGCTTGTACGAGTTGATGTTCGGTGCGAAGAGGAGGGTCAGCGCCTCGATGTTGGCCTGCTGGCCCGCGACGAACGACTCGAACAGGGCGCGGTCCCCGGCGAAGACGTTCTTCCCGGTCCCCGCGTCCGCGATCGAGCAGTGGATGTGGCACGAGTTGCCCTCGCGCTCGTCGAACTTCGCCATGAAGCTGATCGACATGTCCTCGAGCGACGCGATCTCCTTCGCGCCGTTCTTATAGATGACGTGCTGGTCGGCCGAGGTCAGCGCGTCGCCGTAGCGGATGTTGACCTCGTGCTGGCCGAGGTTGCACTCGCCCTTGGAGTCCTCGACGCGCATGCCGGCGGCGGTCATGTCGTTGCGGATCCGGCGGATCAGCGGCTCGACGCGCGAGGTGCCCAGCAGGGAGTAGTCGACGTTGTAGAGGTTCGCCGGCTCGAGGTCGCGGTAGCCGGCGTGCCACGCCTCCTCGTAGCCCGTGCGGAAGACGAGGAACTCGAGCTCCGTCGCGGCGTTGCAGACCCAGCCGCGCTCCTCGAGGCGCGCCAGCTGCCTCCGCAGGACCTGGCGCGGCGACGCGACGACGGGCGAGCCGTCGGGCCACTCGACGTCGGCGAGGACGATGACGGTGCCCGGCTGCCACGGCACGGGCCGCATCGTCGAGAGGTCGGGCCGCATGACGAAGTCGCCGTAGCCGCCCTCCCAGGAGGCCATCGCGTAGCCCTCGACGGTGTTCATGTCGACGTCGACGGCCAGGAGGTAGTTGCAGCCCTCGGCCCCGTGCTCGGCGATGTCCTCCACGAAGTGCCGGGCGGTCAGGCGCTTGCCCTGCAGCCGCCCCTGCATGTCGGTCATCCCGAGGACGACGGTGTCGACCTCGCCGGCGTCGACCTGCGCGCGCAGGTCCTCCAGGCTCAGGGCCATCAGGCGTCGAGCTCCTCTTCGATCTCGGAGACGGTGTGCAGCGGGCCCGTGAACCACTTGCGGGCGGAGACGAGCCACCAGATCCCGACCGCGCCGAGGACGACGGCGACGGTGATCGGGGCGAAGTTCACGCTGCTCCAGGTGAAGTCGTCCTGCCAGGGGAGGCCGGCGTCGGACGTCGGGATGATGAAGAGGACGCAGATGAAGGCGGTCCACAGCAGCGCGACGATCCCGACGACCCGGTACCAGCGGCCGAGGCTCCAGTCGCCGGTCTGGAAGCTCGCCCCGTGCTTCAGGCGCAGCCAGATCGGGATGGCGTAGGAGATGTACAGCCCGATCACGGCGATGGAGGTCGCGGCGAAGTACGCCACGGGCGCGTCGTCCTCGGCCACGAGCATCGACGGGATCAGCAGGATCCAGGCGAAGACGACGATGAGGCCGACGGCCGCCGCCGGGACCCGGCGGGCGGTCAGCTTAGACCAGAAGCGCGAGCCGGGTACGGCCTTGTCGCGGGAGAACGCGTAGGCCATGCGCGAGGCGGCGGTCACCGACGCGTAGCCGCAGAAGAGCTGGGCGACGGCCGCGATGATCAGGAGCAGCCCGGCCAGTCCGCCCGAGAGGGACTCCTGGAGGATGTAGATGACGGGGTAGCCGGAGTTCAGGTCCGGGTTCAGCGCGTCGTCGAGGTTCGGGATCGCGAAGGTGACGGCGAGGATCAGCACGTAGCCGAAGACGGCCGAGACGAGGATCGTGTTGATGATGCCCTTGGCCACCGCGGTCGAGGCGTTCTTCGTCTCCTCCGACATGTGCGCCGAGGCGTCGTAGCCCGTGAACGTGTACTGGGCGTGAAGCAGGCCGAGCAGGAAGCTGAAGGCCACGCCGCCGAACCCGACCCCCGAGTTGTCCAGCGTCTTCGTGAAGACGAACGAGATGCTCTGGTGGTCCTTGGCGAACGCCGCGAGGACGATCACGAAGACCGCGACGCCGGCGACGTGCCACCACGCCGAGACCATGTTGATCCGGGCGGCGATCTGCGGGCCGATGATGTTCAGACCGGCGTGGAACAGCAGGATGATCGTGAAAACGATGAAGATCGTCGTGCGCGACGTCCCGAGGCCGGCGCCGATCGTCTCCAGGACGGACGTGACGAAGATCGCCGCGCCGTAGTCGATCGAGGCCGTGACCGCGATCTGGCCGACGAGGTTGAACCAGCCCGTGAACCACCCGTGGGCGGGCTTCCCGAGCTTCGAGGCCCACCAGTAGAGGCCGCCGGCCGTGGGGTAGGCGGAGGCCAGCTCCGCCATCGCCATGCCGACGAACAGGACCATCACCGAGACGAGCGGCCACCCGTAGGCCATGGTGATCGGGCCACCGTTGCCGAGGCCGACGCCGTAGCTGGCGAGCCCGCCGGTGAGGATCGAGACGATGGAGAACGAGATCGCGAAGTTCGAGAACGCCCCCATGCTCCGCTCGAGGGTGGGCTCGTAGCCCATCTCCCGGAGACGGCGCTCGTCGGCGTCCATCTCGGGGGCGCCCGCTGGTTCGTGTGCCGTGCTCATGTCGTCGCTCCGCGTCGTAAAGGTGTGCTCGCCGTGCCTTCTGGGCGAACCTACCCGGGGTCCGGACGCCGGGTCAATCGCCGTTCGTCCAAACCCCTGTGTCGGCGGTCACGGTCCGGGCACGGCCCGGACGGGTCGGTGCGGGCCCGGCGCGACGTGCGACGGTGCGGTGCCCGAACGCTCAGGCGGGGGCGAGGCCCGCGAGCACGTGCTCCGTCCCCGCGAGGTGCCGGCGCATCGTGCGCACGGCCGCGGCGACGTCCCCGCGACCGACCGCGGCCAGCAGGCGGCGGTGCTCGGCGTTCGAGTGCGTCAGGACGGCGCGGGGGTGCGCGATCTGGGCGATGAGGTCCGTCGCCTCCGCCTGGAGCTCCGCGGCGCGCAGGACGAGGGCGGGCACGCCGGTCAGCTCGGCGAGGCCGACGTGGAGCGCGACGTCGGCCCGCCGGTAGGCGGCGAAGTCCGTGGCGCCCGCCATCGCGGCGACCTGCGCGTCCAGCCCCTCCAGGCCGGCGGCCACCCCGGCCGGGTCCGCGGCGGCGCGCTCCGCGGCGAGGCACGCCACGCCGACCTCGTGGACGCGCCGGACCGCCACGCGGTCGCGCCAGTCCGCGGGCAGAGCGGTGCCGCTGCCGCGGCCGCCGAGGGGCGGGGCGTCGACGACGAAGGTGCCGCCGCCGCGGCCGCGCGTCGCGACGAGGTGGCCGGAGTCCGCGAGCGCGCCGAGCGCCTGGCGCAGGGTCGAGCGGGAGATCCGCAGCTGCTCCGCCAGCTCCCGCTCGGCCGGCAGGCGCCGCCCCGCCGGCAGCAGCCCCGCCCGGATGGCGCTGCCCAGGCGCTCGACGGTCTCCTCGAGCGTCGTGGGGGCGACGACGGGCGAGAAGACCGCGTCGGTGGCGTCGGTGGCCATGCCCCGGACGCTACCGCCGTGCGCCCCCGCGGTCCGCCGGTCGCCGCCCGGCCGCGTCGCCGCCGGTCAGAGGCGGAACGGCAGCAGGTTGACGCCGTCGACGAAGTTGCCGACGACCTGGCGGGGCTCGCCGACCTCGATGCCGGGGTGGCGGCCCAGCAGCTCGGAGAAGAGCGCCCGGAGCTGGACCTTGGCCAGCGGTGCGCCGAGGCAGTAGTGCGGACCGCCGCCGCCGAAGCCGAGGTGGCGGTTCGGGGTGCGCAGCACGTCGAAGCGCTCCGGCCGGTCGAAGGCCGTCTCGTCGCGGTTGCCCGAGGGGTAGACGAGCACGACCTTGTCGCCCTCGGCGATCGCCTGTCCGCGGATCTCCGTGTCGCGGGTGGCGGTGCGCCGGAACGTCATGACGGGGGAGGCCCAGCGCACGAACTCCTCGACGGCGACGGGCAGCCGGCCGTCGAGGTCCTCGAGGAGCAGGGCCCGCTGGTCGGGGTTCTCCTGCAGCGCGACCATGGCGTGCGAGGTCGTGTGCCGGGTGGTGTCGTTGCCCGCGACGCTCAGGAGGACGAAGAACGCGGCGATCTCCTCCGTGGTCAGCGTCTGCCCGTCGATGCGGGCGTGCACCAGGGCGGTCAGGAGGTCGTCCGTGGGGTGCGCGCGGCGCTGCTCCGCCAGGTCGGTGCACGCGCTGTGCAGGATCCAGAGGGCCTCGCCGACGACCGCCAGCCCGTCGCGACCCTGGAGGTACTCCGGGTCGCTCCAGGAGACCATGGCGTCGCTGTAGTGGACGAGGCGCTCGCGTTCCTCCTCCGGCACGCCGAGCATCCGCATGATCGTCATGAGCGGCACGCGCTTGGACACGTGCTCGACGAAGTCGTCCGAGTCGGCGTCGGGGAGCTCGTCGACGACCTGGCGGGCGTCGCGCCGGACGCCGTCCTCGAGCGCCCCCACCTGCTTCGGCGTGAACGCGGAGGAGATGAGCCCGCGGACCGCCGCGTGGCGCGGGTCGTCCATCGCCAGGATCGAGATCGCCATGTCGAGGAACTCCTGCGGCACGTCCTCGAACATCACGCCCCTGCCCGAGCAGAAGTCCTTCGGGTTGCGCGAGACGGCGCGGATGTCGTCGTAGCGGCTGAGGGCCCAGTAGCCGCCCGTCAGGTGCGCCGCGGCGTCCTCGGCGGCCCCGTCCGCGGTGACGAGGAGCCCCTCGGGCTGACGCTGCCACGAGACGGGCTCCTCGGCGCGCAGCCGGGCGAAGTCGGCCTCGCGCTCGCGGCGCGGGCGGGCCCAGAACGACTGCGCGGAGATGTCCGCGATCGCGTTCGGATCGGTGGTCGTGCTCATGCGTGGCTTCCGTGAGGGGCGGGGGTCGCGGGCATTCGACACCACGTTTGACACGGTGTCAAGAGGTTCGTGGGCGCGGACGGCGTCCCCGGCCGCCGCGCGTCGCCGGACCGTGCGCGGGCGCACGCAACCGCGGGCGACCGGACGCCCGTACACGGTGAGAGGACGGGCCACCCCATCGGGGGGTACCATCCCGCTTCTCTCCTGTCTTCCCGACGGCGTCGTCCGCCGGGGATGCAGCACCCACGTCGTCGTCGTCGGAGCACCCATGGCCACCACCGCCGCGTTCACCACCGAGCCCACCGATCCCGAGACCCGGGACGAGATCCTCTCGCTGGTCCGGCAGTTCACCGACGAGCAGATCATCCCGAACGCCGAGCACTACGACTCGACGGACACGTGGCCCGAGCCGATCGTCGAGGGCCTCAAGGAGCTCGGCCTCTTCGGCACCACGCTGCCCGAGGAGTACGGCGGCCTGGGCCTCGACCTCCAGACCTACGCGCGCATCGCCGAGGAGCTCGCGCGCGGCTGGATCTCGATCCCGGGCATCGTCAACACCCACTTCATCGGCGCGTACCTGCTGATGAAGTTCGGCACGGAGGAGCAGAAGCAGAAGTACCTGCCCTCCATGGCCACGGGCGAGCTGCGCGCCGCCTTCTCGCTGTCCGAGCCGCACGCCGGCTCCGACGTGCAGGCGATCAAGACGTCGGCGAAGAAGCTCGACGACGGCCGCTACGAGATCAACGGCCAGAAGCTGTGGGTCACCAACGGCCTCATGTCCGGCCTCGTCTTCGTCCTCGTGGTCACCGACCCGACGGCGAAGCCCGCCTACAAGGGCATGACCTGCTTCATCTGCGAGAAGGAGCCCGGCGTCGGCGTCAACACCGGCGAGTACGAGGGCTTCGAGGTCCC
>WLOB01000015.1 GCA_009699505.1 Actinomycetota bacterium
CCGAGGCACAGCCGCGTCTCGATCTCGTCGCGGTCGTCGCGCAGCCCCTCCAGCATCCGCCGGCCCGTCAGGGTCGTGGCGGCCATCGCCCCGCCGAGCAGGATCCCGGCCGTCGGGACGACCGCGCGCGGCGTCGCCTCGAACGCGCCGACGAGGACGAGCAGCCCGGTCGCCCCGAGCGCGGGCGGGGCGATCGCGACCGCGGCGCTCAGCCGCGGGTGCCGCAGGCCCCGGAGCCGGCCGCCGGACGTCAGCGCGGCGGCCGTCGCCATCGCCGCGACGAAGACGGCCGACAGCACCGGGAAGCGGAAGACCGCGGCGACGATCAGGCCCACGACGGCGAGCTGCACCACCGCCCGACCCGACGCCCGGACGATCTCGCCGCCGAGGCCGAGGCGCAGGCGGACGGCGAGGCCGGCGGCGGCCGCGGCGAAGGCGAGCGCCGCGAGGACCTGCACGACCCCGGTGCTCACCCGAGCTCCCGGTCGTCGAGGCCGACGACGCGGTCCGCGTGCGCCCGCGCGAACGGGACGTCGTGCACCGCGAGGCAGACGGCGATGCCCCGGTCGGCCAGGCGGCGCAGCGTCGCGCCGACGAGCTCCGCCGTTCCGGCGTCGAGCGCGGCGGTCGGCTCGTCGAGCAGCAGGACCTCCGGCGACCGGGAGAACGCGCGGGCGAGCGCCACGCGGGCGCGCTCGCCGCCCGAGAGCCCCGCGGCGTCGCGGTCCGCGAACGCGGCGGGCAGCCCTGCGGCGTCGAGCGCGGCGGCGACCGCGGCGTCCGTCGTGCCCGACAGGGCGTAGGCGACGTTGTCCCGCACCGTCCCGGGCAGCATCGTCGGGGTCTGCACGACGAGCCCGACGCGCCGGCGCAGCTCGCGGGCGTCGAGCGTGCCGACGTCCCGCCCGCCCAGCTCGATCGTCCCCGCGTCGGGGCGGAGCAGCCCGTTCAGGCACCGCAGCAGCGTGCTCTTGCCCGCTCCCGACGGCGCGACGAGCGCGGTGATCGTGCCGGGCCGGAGCGTCAGGTGGGCGCCGTCGAGCACCCACCGACCGTCCCGCCGCAGGCGCACGTCCCGCGCCGTGAGGCCGGCCGAGGGTCGAGGGTCCACCCGGCCAGCGTAGGGCAGCCCCGCGGTGCCCGCCGGTCGCGGCCCGTACCCTCGGGGACGTGGCGGACGCAGCGTGACGCGGGGCGACGCCCCTCCCGGCCGGCGGCTCCTCGCCGCCTCCCAGCTCGTCGTCCTGGGGACGCTCGCCGGGCGGCTCGCCCGCGGGCGGCGGCGCGCCGCGCCGCTGCGCGCCCTCGACGGGACGCCGGACGCGACGGTGCAGGTCGTCGTCCCGGCCCGCGACGAGGAGGCCCGGATCGGCCCGTGCCTCGACGGGCTGCGGGGGCTCGACGTGCTCGTCGTCGACGACCGCTCGTCCGACGGGACGGCGGCGCTGGCGCGCCGACGCGGCGCGCGGGTGCTCGACGGCGCGGCGGCCCCGCCGGGCTGGAGGGGCAAGACGTGGGCGCTCCAGCAGGGCCTCGAGGCGTCCTCCGCGGAGTGGGTCGTGTTCCTCGACGCCGACACGCGCCCGTCGCCGGGGCTCGTCCCCGCCCTGGTGCGCGCGGCGGGCCCGTTCGACGTGCTGAGCGCGGCGGCGCGCTTCGCGTGCGAGACGGCCGGGGAGCGGCTCGTGCACCCCGCCATGACCGTCACGCTGCCGCTGCGCTTCGGGCCCGCCGACGTCCCGGGGTGGCAGCCCCGTCCGTCCCGGGCGATGCTGAACGGCCAGTGCGTCGTCGTCCGCCGGGAGGCGTTCCTGGCCGCCGGCGGCTGGGGCCTCGTGCGGGGGCACCTCACGGAGGACGTGGCGCTGGCCCGTGCCCTGCGCGCCGCCGGCCGGCGCGTCGGCTTCGTCGACGCGGGCGACCTGCTCGAGGTGCGGATGTTCGACTCCGCCCGCGGGACGTGGCGCGGCTGGGGCCGGTCCCTCATGGCCTCCGACGCGACGGGTCCCGCGGCGCAGGCGGGGGACGTCGCCGTGCTCTGGATCGCGATGGGGCTGCCGCTGCCACGGCTCCTGGCCCGGCGCGGGACGGCGCTCGACGTCGCGCTGCTCGGGATCCGGCTGGCGCTCCACGTCGCGCTCGCGCGCTCGTACCGCCCGCGCGGCCTCGCGTACTGGCTCAGCCCGGTGACCGACCCCGCCGTCGTCGCCTGGCTCACCTGGCGCGCGATGCGGCCGGACCGCCGGTGGCGCGGCCGGACCTACGACGCCTGAGCGGGCGCGCCGCCCGCGACGAGGAACCGCGCGCCGATGATCGTCATGAGCAGGCCGGTGGCCATGACCGCCTCGACCGACGCCAGCCCGAGCTGCAGGACCGGGAACAGGACCACCGCGACGCGCGCCCCGACCGCGAAGGACCGTCCGACGGACGAGACGAGGACGCAGACGCCCAGGGCGATCGCCGCCGCGGGGAGGCAGAGGACGAACGCCCCGCCGACGAAGGTCATGACGGACTTCCCCCCGCGCAGCCGGGCGAAGAGCGGGAACGCGTGCCCGACCATCGCGCCGGCCACCCCGACGTAGGCGCCGAGGAGCTCGGGCGAGCCGGGCCAGGGCGCGCCGTCGACCAGGGCGCCGCCGGCGACCCAGCCGACCGCGCCGGCGACGGTGCCCTTCAGGCCGTCGCCCACGAACGCCGGCCACGCGCGGCGGGCGCCCAGGTGGTCCAGCGCGTTCCAGGCCCCGGGGTTGCCGTCGCCCACCGCGCGCAGGTCGACCCCGTGGCGCCGGGCGACCAGGAGGGCCACGGGGACGGACCCGAGGAGGACGCCGAGCAGGGCGACCGCGAGCAGAACCGTCACGTCCGTCACTTCCCCGCCCGGCGGCGGGCGAACCCTCCACGGGCGACGGGCGGGCCCGCCGAGGTGCCCGCCCGGCGCATGCGTCCACCGCTCCCCGGGCACCCAGGCGCCACCGGCCGACGACCACGCGCCGCAGGGATCGTCGCGCCGGCCGTCGCATGCCGTGCCGCACCACGCTCCACCGGGACCTCGCCGCCATCGAGCACGCCACGGGCGACGTCCTGGACCGGGCCGCCGCCGCACTGGCCGGTGCCGCGGATCCGGCGGGACGCTCCGGCGGCGAGCCGCGGGACGACGCGGGGCTGCACGCGGACTGCCTCGACATCGTGCGGCTGCTCGCCTGCCAGGCCCCGGTCGCCGGCGACCTGCGCCTGGTCACGTCGCTGCTCGCCGCCCTGAAGCACGCGGAGCGCATCGGCAACCAGGTCGCCGAGATCGAGCGGCTGACCGCGCACGACGACGAGGCCGTCCGGACCCCGGTCGTCGAGGACCTCGTGGGCCGGATGCGGACGATCGCCGGCGCCCAGGTGGTCGCGGCCCGTCACGCGCTCCTGCTGCGGGACGCCGGGCTGGCCCGCGCGGTCGAGGAGCGGGACCACGGGCTCAACGTCCTGAACCGCGAGGTCTTCCGCCGGGCCGTCGAGCTCGGCGACACCTTGGACGCCCGCGCCTGGCTCATCGCCGCGACCCTCGTCGCCCGCGCGCTCGAGCGGGTCGGCGACAACGCCGTGGGCATCGCCCGCCTCGTCCCCGGGCTCACCGGCGAGCCGACCCGCGGTGTGCGCGTGGCGCCGCCCGCCTGAGGGCCGGTCGCCGCCGACGGCGCGCCGTCGCCCGCACCCCGAGAGGCGACGCCCGGGGCCCCGACCGGCACCCGCCGCCGCGCGGGTCGCCCCTCCGGCCGCGACCGATTCCGGCCGTCCCGCTCCGCCGCGCCCGGCGGACCGGGTCAGGACCCGCCGGCGGCGGCGACGATCGAGCGGACCTCGGCCTCGATGAGCAGGACCGGATCGAGCTCCATGTCCGCCAGCACCCCGGCGAGCTCGAGCCCCACGACGCCGTGCAACCGCGTCCACGCGAGGACGCCGAGGCGGAGCGTCCGCGGGTCGACCTCCGGGCCGTAGCCGCGGGCCGCGGACCAGCGCGCGAGCTCGCGGTCCAGGTGGTCCGCGGGCGCCGGCGCCTCGCGGTCACCGACCACCGCCCCGATGGCCTGGAGGAGCACGACCATGGAACCGTTGACGGCGGCGATGGCCTCGTCAGGGTCCCGGTAGCCCGTCGGGCGGAGGCCGAAGAGCATGCCGTAGAGGTGCGGCTGCGCGACCGCCCAGTCGCGGTAGGCGACGCCCAGCGCCTCCACGCGGCGGGCGGGGGCGCGCCGGGTCGCGGCGGCCGCCGCCGACTCGAGCGCGGCGGTCAGGGCCGCGTAGCCGTCGGTCACGAGCGCCTCCAGGACGGCGTCCCGCGACGGGAAGTAGCGGTAGATCGCCGGGCCGGACATGCCCATCGCCTTGCCGATCGCGTTCAGGGAGAGGGCGCCCGTCCCGCCCTCGGCGATCTGGGCGAGCGCGTGGCGCTTGATCTCCTCCAGCGTCTGCAGGCGCAGGCGCTCGCGTCGCGTGGCGGGGGCGTCGGACATGGCCGGGATCGTAACGTCCACAATCTTTTGTGAGTGGTTCTAACTTCGTGATAGGTTCTCACGCATGAAGACCTCACCCCCCACGCCCCGTCCCTCCACCGCCCGCCCGTCCGACGGGCCCGACCGTCCCGCCACGACACGCACCCGCGAGCCGGTCGTCCGGCGGGCCTCCCAGGTCGTGCTGCCCGCGGTCGGCGACCCGGAGACCCTCCGCGTCGTGCGGCGGGAGCTCCCCGCGCCGGCGGCCGGGGAGGCCCTGGTCCGCGTCGAGGCGACCGGCGTCTCCTTCGCCGAGCAGCAGATGCGTCGCGGCCGGTACTACGACCAGCCGGCGTTCCCGTTCGTGCCCGGGTACGACCTCGTCGGCGTCGTCGACGAGGTCGGCGCCGACGTCACCGGGCTCGCGGTCGGCGACCGGGTCGCGGCCCTCACGAAGACCGGCGGGTGGGCGACGCACGTGCTGCTCGACGCGCGCGACCTCGTTCCCGTGCCGGACGGCGTGGCGGCCGAGGACGCCGAGACGGCGATCGTCAACGGCGTGACGGCGTGGCGGATGCTGCACCGCTCCGCCCGGGTCCGGTCCGGCCAGACGGTCGTCGTCCTGGGGGCGGCCGGCGGCGTCGGCTCGTTCCTGGTGGGCCTGGCGCGGGACGCCGGCGTGCGCGTGATCGGGGTCGTCGGGACGCCGCAGCTCGGCGCGGTGGCGGCGATGGGCGCCGAGCCCGTCGACCACCGGCGCGAGGACGTCGCGGCCCGGGTGCGCGAGCTCGCCCCGGAGGGCGTGGCGGCCGTCTTCGACCACGTCGGCGGACCCGGGATCCGCGACTCGTGGCGCATGCTCGCGCCCGGCGGGACCCTCGTGTCCTACGGCACGGCGTCCACCAGGGACGACGCGGGCGACCCGCGCGTGCCGGTCCTGCGCCTGCTGGCGCGCCTGGCGGTCTGGCACGTCCTCCCCAACCGGCGGCGGGCGACGTTCTTCGACCTCTGGAACGGCCGGCGCCGGAATCCTTCGGCCTACCGCCGCGCGTTGCGGGAGGACCTGACCGCGGTGCTGGAGCTGCTGCGCGACGGGCGGATCGCGCCCGCGGTGGCCGGACGCTTCGCCCTCGAGGACGCCGCCGCGGCGATGCGGCTCGCAGAGCGGGGCGGCCTGACCGGCAAGGTCCTGCTGCTGCCCGGGACGGCGAGCACCCCGACGTCCTGAGCGGCGGGCGCGGGACAGGTCGCCGTCACGTAGCAGCGGAGTTCCGGCTCGCGGGCGACCTTCGGCGCCTGCAGGACCTGCTGGGCGACCACCGCGGTCAACCGGGCGAGCTTCGCCGAGGTCCGCGAGGCACGCGCGGGGCCCACGGGCGCGACCAACGCCGCTCGTGCCGCGGGACGGAGGCTGGTCTGCACTGGCCGGGGCACGCGGGATCCTGGGACTCGGGGGACGACGCCGGCGCTCGCCGGACCGGCACGTGGCGAGCCTCGTCCCGCGGACGGGGTGCCGTGCCCGGCACCCGGCGGTCGGGCGGCCCCGGCGCGGCACGACGCCCCCGGCGTCGTCAGCCCGGCCCGCCGGCCCGGACACCGTCGGTCCCGAGGACGGCGAGGAACGCCAGGGCCTCCGCGTCCTTCGAGCCCCGCGGCGCGGAGTAGAGCACGAGGTGCTGGTCGCGGTCCTCGAGCGTCGTCGTGTCGCAGTCCACGGTGACGTCACCGACCACGCGGTGGGCGAAGGTCTTCGTGAGCATCGGCGCGGCCTCCACGTCGTGGCGCTCCCACAGCCGGGCGAAGTCGGCGCTGCCCGCCAGGAGCTCGTCGACCAGCCCGGTGATCCCGGGGTCCGCCGGGTAGCGCGACCGGGTCCGCCGGAGCTCCATGACGGCGTGGTGCCGGAACTCCGCCGCGTCGGACACGCCGTAGAGCGACGCCGCGCCGGAAGGCCCGAGGAAGGCGCGGCGCGCCAGGTTGCGGTCCGCCGGGGCCAGCGCGGCGAAGTCCTCCATCAGCGTCGCGGCGAGCTCGTTCCACGCCAGGACCTCGAACGCCGCCGAGGTCACGAAGGCGGCCGTCCCCGGCAGCCGGTCGAGCAGCGCCAGGATGCTCGGGCGGACGTCGCGCCGGTGCAGGCCCGTCCTGCGCGGCGCCGTGCCGGCCAGCACGTGGAGATGGTCGACCTCCGGCCCCGTGAGGCGCAGGGCGGAGGCGATCGCCGCGAGGACGTCGGCGGACGGGCGCGGCGCCCGGGCCTGCTCGAGCCGGACGTAGTACTCGATCGAGATGTGGGCGAGCACCGCCACCTCCTCGCGGCGGAGGCCCGGCGTGCGCCGCCGGGATCCGGCGGCCAGTCCCACGTCCTCCGGCCGGAGGCGCTCGCGACGGCTGCGGAGGAACGCCCCGAGCTCCTGCTGGTCCATGGAGCGAGTATGCGCCCTCGGCCGCGGCGCAGGGTGGTACCGCCTGTGCCTGGATCCGGGTCGGCGCACGGCCCAGGCTGCAGGCATGACCGACACCGCTCCCACCACCCACGACGGCCTGCTCGCCGGCAAGGTCGTCCTCGTCACCGGCGCCAGCCGCGGCATCGGCGCCGCCGCCGCTCAGCTCTTCTCCCGGGAGGGGGCCTCCGTCGTCCTCGCGTCCCGGGACCTCGGGGCGCTCGGCCGGCTCGTCTCCGGGATCCGCGCGGCGGGGGGCATCGCGGACGCGGTGCCCATGGACCTGGCCGACGGGGCGAGCGTCCGTGACGCCGTGCGGCGGGCCGGCGAGCTGCACGGCCGATTGGACGGCGCGTTCAACAACGGCGCGACGATCCAGCAGCCCGGGCCCCTGGACTCCACGAGCGACGAGGACGTCGACGAGCAGTTCGCGGTGAACTTCCGGGCGCACTGGACGGCGATGACCGCCGAGGCCTCCCTCATGCGCGAGGGCGGCGGCGGGGCGATCGTCAACACGTCGAGCATCGGCAGCCGCCGCGCGAACCCCGCCCTGCCGGCGTACGGCGCGATGAAGCGGGCGCTCAACAGCCTCACCGAGACGGCCGCGGTGAGCTGGGCGGCGGACGGGATCCGGGTCAACGGCATCACGCCCGGCGGGACGGCCACCGAGATGATCGACGCCTGGGAGGCGGCGACGCCCGGGGTCGTCGCGCAGATCGAGGCGTCCATCCCGCTCGGCCGGATGGCGGATCCTCGGGAGGTCGCGGAGGCGGCGGCGTGGCTGCTCAGCGACCGGGCCTCCTACGTCACCGGTGCCATCGTGCCGGTCGACGGCGGCGCGGGCGCCTGACCGGCGGCCCCGTCGTCGCCCCCGGTCCTCCGAGCTGGACGGCGTACGGCGCCACCGAAACCGCCGCCTCCCCGCGGCCGGCCGCCGGCCCGGCAGTACGCTGCGCGTCGATGCCCGCTCGACCCTCCCAGGCGCCGGCGACCCGCCGCGGCGACGCGCGTCGACGGATCCTCGAGGCCGCCGCGTCCGTCATCGCGGCGCGGGGCGTCCGGCAGCTGCGGATCGAGGACGTGGCGCAGGAGGCGGGGATCTCCAACGCGCTCCTCTACTACCACTTCGGCGACCGCGCGGGCCTCGTCCGGGCCGCGCTGCAGCACGCCAACGAGCAGGCCCCGAGCATGCTCGACGCCGTCGCGGACGGGGCGCCCGGCGGGATGCGTGCCCGGCTCGTCGCGGCGCTCCTGGCCGAGCTCGACGACGACCCGGCGGTCCGCAACAACTCCGTCGTGTGGAACGAGATCAGCGCGTCGGCGATCTTCGACCCGGCGCTGCGCGAGCCCCTGGCGCGCGTGACGGACGACTGGAACGCGAAGGTCGTCCGGGCGATCGAAGCGGCGGTCGCCGACGGCTCGGCTCGCGCCCACGGGGGCGCGGCGGACGCCGCGGAGTACCTGACGAGCGTGGTCGAGGGCCTGAGCCTCCGGTGGCTCGCCGGCACCATGACGCTCGAGCGCGCCCGCGAGCACCTCGCGACCGCGCTGGCGCACGCGCTGCCGCCTGCCGACGCGGCCGCGCCAGGAGCCGACGCGTCCTGAGCGCCCGGTCCCGCGCCGCTTGACTTCCCCCGCCTCCGCTGGGACCCTCGGCGTGTCCTGAAAAAGTTTCAGGACGAGCCCGGCCCCCGGCCCCGAGTCGCCGGCGGCCGGCCGCGCACCCGACCCGAGGCAGGACCGGCATGCAGGTCATCACGAACGTCGACGCCCCCACGTCGCCCGCCCGCGTGCACGACACGGGGCGCGCGCCGCTCCGGATCGGGGCGGTCCAGCTGCCCTGGCACCCGGATCCCGCGCAGCACCTCGCGGCGCTCGACGAGGGGGTCCGCCTGGCGGCCGAGCACGGCGCGCGGATCGTCTTCCTGCAGGAGCTGACGCTGGCGCGGTACTTCGCCGACGTCCGCCCCGACGGGGCACCCGACGCGACGGCCGAGGAGCTCCCGGGCGGCCCGACGCACGCGTTCGCGCGGGACGCCGCCGCGCGCCACGGCGTGCACGTCCACGCGTCGGTCTTCGAGCGCGCGCCCGGCCCCGACGGCCGCGGCCTGAACACCGCGTTCGTCGTCGCCCCCGACGGCACGCTCGTCGCCCGGACGCGCAAGCTCCACATCCCGGTCACGGCGGGCTACTACGAGGACCGGTACTTCCGGCCCGGTCCGGCAGAGGACGACCCGTACCCGGTCTTGCAGCTCGACGGCGACCTCGCCGACGCCCGCCTCGGGCTGCCGACCTGCTGGGACCAGTGGTTCCCCGAGGTCGCCCGCGCCTACGCGCTCGGCGGTGCCGAGGTCCTCGTCTACCCCACCGCGATCGGCTCGGAGCCCGACCACCCGGGCTTCGACACCCAGCCGCTCTGGCAGCAGGTCATCGTCGGCAACGGCATCGCGAACGGCACGTTCATGGTCGTCGTCAACCGCATCGGCGACGAGCGCGTCGAGCACCCCGACGGCACGACGACGGGCAACGTCTTCTACGGGTCGTCGTTCGTCTCGGACCCCTACGGGCGCATCCTCGTGCAGGCCCCGCGCGACGAGCCGGCCGTGCTCGTCGCCGACCTCGACCTCGACCAGCGCCGCGACTGGCTCGACCTCTTCCCGTTCCTCGGCACGCGTCGCCCGGACACCTACGGGCGACTGACCGACGACGTCGCGGACCCGGCGTGAGCACCCCCGGCGTCGGTGCGCGCCGCGCGGCGCGGACGATGCCCGCCGAGTGGGCGCCGCACGAGCGCACCTGGATGGCGTGGCCGTCGGCGGACTA
The DNA here is from genome assembly GCA_009699505.1 of Actinomycetota bacterium. Classification (GTDB taxonomy): domain Bacteria; phylum Actinomycetota; class Thermoleophilia; order Solirubrobacterales; family Solirubrobacteraceae; genus Patulibacter. The sequence continues at coordinate 9,746 of WLOB01000015.1, forward strand.
CACGCTCGGCGACACCCCGGAGAGCGCCGAGGGGGCCCGGCGCGCCTGGGCCGCCGTGGCCGTCGCCGTCGCGCGGTTCGAGCCGGTGACCGTGCTCGTCGACCCCGCCGGCGTGGACGACGCCACGCGCCACCTGCCGGCCGACGTGCCCCTGCACGTCACCCCCCTGGACGACGCGTGGATCCGCGACAGCGGACCGACGTTCGTCCTCGGCGACGACGGTCGGCTCGGCGCCGTCGACTGGGTCTTCAACGGCTGGGGCGCGCAGTCCTGGGCGGCGTGGGACCGGGACGCGCTGGTCGCCGGCGAGGTCGCCCGGGCGGCCGGCGCGGAGGTCATCGCCTCGCGCATGGTCAACGAGGGCGGCGGGGTCCACGTCGACGGCGAGGGCACCGCGCTGGTCACGCGGACCGTCCAGCTCGACGAGCACCGCAACCCCGGCTGGACCGTGGAGGACGTCGAGGCCGAGCTGCGCCGGACGCTCGGCGTGGAGCGGACGATCTGGCTCCCCCGCGGCCTGACCCGCGACTACGACGAGTTCGGCACCCGCGGGCACGTCGACATCGTCGCGACGTTCGCGAGCCCCGGGACGGTGCTCGTCCACGAGCAGCGCGACCCCGCGCACCCCGACCACGCCGTGAGCATCGAGATCCTCGACGTCCTGCGGTCCGCGCGCGACGCCCGCGGGCGCCTGCTGCAGGTCGTGCCCGTCCCCGCACCGAGCGTCCTGCACGACGAGCGCGGGCCGGTCGACCACAGCTACATCAACCACCTCGTCGTCAACGGCGGGGTCGTGCTCTGCACCTTCGACGACCCGGAGGCCGACGAGCGCGCCGCGGAGATCGTCCGGCGCGCCTACCCGGGACGCACGGTGGTGGGCGTCGACGCGCGGGCGCTCTTCGCGCGCGGCGGCGGCATCCACTGCATCACCCAGCAGCAGCCCGCGTCCGCGGCACCCGCCGCCGGCTGAGCCTCAGCGCGCGAGCAGCCGCGCGGCGAGCCCGTCGAGGTCGGGGGCGGTCAGGTCGGGCTCGGGCGTCGTGGGCGGCAGCACGACCTCGCCGCGGGCGATCCACGCGGCCCCCAGGCCGGCGGCGCGGGCCCCGGCGACGTCCCAGCCGTGCGCGGCGACGAGCAGGACGTCCCCGGGGGCGGCGTCGAGGCCGGAGACCGCGTGCTCGTAGGTGCGTCGGTCGGGCTTGAACGTCCCGACGGCGTCCACGCCGAACACCGACTCGAACAGGTCGAGCAGGCCGGCGGCCTCCAGGGTCGCGCGGCCTGCCTCCGCACCGGAGTTCGTCAGCACCGCCAGGCGGTACCCCCCGCCCCGCAGCGCCTCGAGCGCCCCGCGCGCGTCGGGCCAGGCCGGGAGCCCCGCGGCGGCCTCCATCGCGGCGTCGACGCCGTCGGGATCGAGCCCCTCCTGCGCCGCCACGACCGTCGCGGCCGCCCGCACGTGCTCCCGGAACGGGCGGTCGCCGCCCGTGAGCGCGTCGGTCATGCCGCCCCGCACCGCGTCGCCGAGGATCCGGACGCCCAGGTCCGGCCGCCCCCAGGGCGCGCCGAGCGCCGACGGGTCGGTGAGCGTCCCGTTGAGGTCGAAGAGCACCCACGTCGGTCGCATCGGCGCATCATCGCCGACCCCGCGAGGGCCCGTCATAAACGGACCACGGTCCACTTCGTGCTACGTTGCTCGTGCAACCACTCGAAAGGACGTCCCCATGGACATCGTCTTCCTCGTCGGCCGGATCCTCCTGGCCCTCGTCTTCCTCCTCTCCGCGATCGGGCACCTCACCCAGAGCAAGGGCATGGCGCAATACGCGCAGTCCAAGGGCGTCCCGGCGGCCGAGGCCGGCGTCCTCGCCTCCGGCGTCGTCTTCGCACTCGGCGGCCTGGGCCTCGTGCTGGGCATCTGGACCGACGTCGCCGCGCTCCTGATCGCGCTGACCCTGATCCCGGTCTCCTTCATGATGCACGCGTTCTGGAAGGAGTCCGACCCCATGGCCAAGCAGGCCGAGCAGATCAACTTCAACAAGAACCTCGCCCTCATCGGCGGGCTGCTCGTCGTCTTCTACCTCGTCAACCAGACCCAGGACATCCCGGCCGGCATCACCGGCCCGCTGCTCGACCGCTGGTAGATCCGGGCCGGCGGGCCCGGGGGCACCGCGCCCCGGCCGGTGCGTCGCGCCGACCACGCCGCACCCGTCGCACCGTGTCCGCGGCCCGTCCCGCACGGGCGACGTCGCCCGCCGTCGGACCCGCGCCCCACCCGCCGCTGCCGTGCATGCCCCCGCCGCTCCCGGGAAGGGGACGGACATGGCCGCGGGTCGGCGGCCGGCGACGCGAGGAGCGAAGGATGTCGGATCGCAGGGTGGTGCAGAACCCGGACGGTGGCTGGGACGTGCGAGGACCGGACGGCCGGACCGTCGTCCGGGGCCGGCGCACGCCGCGCCGTGCGATGGTCGAGGCGCGGCGGGCCGTGCGCGAGTCGGGCGGCGGGCGCCTCGTCGTCGAGGACCGCACGGGCCGCGTCCGGCAGACGGACCACGTGCCGCCCGCCCCCGGCGGCTGAGGACCGCGCCGCGCCCGCGCGGAGCGGCCCGGGGACGGGTCGCGGACGTCGCGACGGGTCGGCGTACGTCACGACGGGTCGGCGCACGTCGCGACGGGTCGGCGCGCGTCACGACGCGTCGGCGTACGTCGCGACGGGTGACCGCGCCTCCCCCACCTCGACCGCGCCCCACGCCGCGCCCGTGGCTGCCGACCGCGCCGACGACCGGCGCCGGTCGTCAGCGGCCGAGCGCCCCGAGGTGCGTGCGCCACGCGGCCTGCAACGCATAGCCGCCGCCCGGTGCGGCCCGGTGGCGCGCCTCGGCCGGTTCGCGGTGCGCCGTCCCGACGAGGTCGTCCACCGCCCCCTCGTAGGACGCGAGCCACGCGAACGCGCGACGGACGAGCGCGTCGGGACAGGCGACGCACCCGCGCCGGGCGAGGCCGAGCTCCCGCGCGGTGAAGCAGTCGGGCTGCGCCGCGAGGGGCCAGAGCGACGGGCGGCCCCGCCGCGGCAGGAGCGCGGCGCCCCGCGCGTCGCCGACGCACAGCGCGAAGGGCCAGACCGCGACGAGCAGTCCGCCCGTGCGGACGTACCGCGTCACGGCCGTGCGGCGACCGGCGGGCGGCCGCTGGCGCACGAACCCGAGCCGGCGCAGCACGTTGCCCTCCGGGTGCGTCACGTCGCGGCCGAGGTGGTGGAACTGCGCCTCGAGCAGCGCGGCGATCTCGCGTCGGCCACCCGGACGCGCACGGGCGGCCGCCAGGCACGCCGCCGCGTCGACGGGGGTCGTGCTCCTGCTGGATGCGGTCATGCGATAAGAATAAGACTCGATCCCATTTAAGGGTGCACGGTCGTCTCGCCCGACCGCGCGTCCCGCACCATCGCGACCACGGACCCCCGATGTCTCAACGCTGTCAGGTCACCGGCGCGCGCCCGCGCACCGGCAACTCCGTCCCCCACTCCCAGCACCGGACGAAGCGCTGGTTCCGGGTCAACATCCAGAAGAAGCGCTTCTACGTGCCCAGCGAGCGCCGCTGGATCCGGGTGACGCTGAGCGCGAGGGGCCAGAAGGTCGTCGACGTGCGCGGCATCGACCGGGTGTACCGCGAGATGGTCGCCCGCGGGGAGCGGTTCTGATGGCCCGGGGCGACGTCCGGATCCAGATCAAGATGGTCTCCACCGCCGGCACGGGCACCGTCTACACGACCACGAAGAACAAGCGCACGACCCCCGAGCGCCTCGAGCTGCGGAAGTACGACAAGCGGACCAGGAAGGTCGAGGTCTTCCGCGAGTCGCGGTAGGCGGCGCGCCCCGGGGTGGCGCGCGGCCGCCGGCCGCACGAACCGCGAGATCGCCGCGGAGCTCTTCGTCACCACGAAGACGGTCGAGCTGCACCTCGGCAACGCCTACCGCAAGCTGGGCGTCGCGGGCCGGCACGAGCTGGCCGGGGCGACGGAGGCGCAACCGGCCCCGCCCCCTCGCCCGTAGTGCGGCCTGATCCCGGTCCTCGCATCGTCGGGGGCGGGGCCCACCGGCAGCAGGGCGCCTGGGCGGGTCGTACGAGTGGACGACCCGCGGAGACGACCGTCCCGTCTTCGACGCCAGGACCACCCCATGCACCAGGTGCCGCGCGGATCCACCGCACAGCCCGACCCGTCGTCCACCCCGACCGCCGGCGAGCGCGCCGTCCCGCATGTCCCCCGCGGATGAGGACACCGCCGTCCTCGCGCGCGCCCTGCACCGCCGGGGCGCGTGGATCGCCGACCGCACGACCGAGCTCGCCGAGACGGTCGGGCGACCGGGCCCCGAGCTCCTCGGCCGCCTCGCGTCCGTCCTCCGCGCGATCGAGGCGCTGAACCAGGACCTCGAGGACCTCCGCCGCACGTGCCCGCCGCGGTCGGCCGCGGAGGTCGAGCGCCATGCGCGGGCGGCCCGGGAGCAGCTCACGCGGGCCGTCGACGTCCTGCGGGACCTGGCCCGGACCCCCGCCGAAGGCGGACCGGCCCCCGCCGCTGCGGGAGCCCTGACGCGGGCCGGCGGCCGGCCGGTCAGCCGTGGCCGGCCAGGGGCCCATCGAGCAGGAAGATCTCGGCCGCGTGGTCGGGGTCGGCGTGGTTCGTGCTCATGAAGGTCTGCACCTTCCGGCCCGTCGCGTGCTCGACGGCCTCGATGGAGGCCGGGCGCAGGAGGTCCTGGAACGCACGACGCAGCGCCAGGACCTCGGCGACGCGCCCACCGTCGACGAGCGACTGCTCGGCCTTCGTCAACGTGTCGTGCATCAGGACGACGACGGCCTCGCCGTCGATGATCACCCGGGTGCTGACAGGCCCCCGGCCGATCGCGTCACGGGTGACGCGGACCACGGCGTCCGTGATGTCGCGGGCGATCCGGCCGCGGGTCGGGACCTCGGCGGGGTGGGGTGCTTCGGGGACCTCGGACATGACGCACCTCGCGACGGCGGTCGGACGTGGACGACCGGCCGGATGCCGTGCGGCTCCTCGGGCGGATCGGCGCCCCTCCCGTGACCGACCGTCCTCCCGAAGGGACGCGACCGCGGCGGCTCGCTGCCTTCGATCCTGCCACACGCGGCGCTCGCCGCAAGGGGTCCGCCGCAAGGGTCCGCCGCAGGGGGGCCCGGCCGAACCGGCCCGGCCGCGAGCACGCCGGTCGAATGGCACCGGCCGACAGTGCGTCAGGCCCGCGGAGCCGTCCGCAGCTCCGCGATCCGCACCGACCCCCGAGGCCCGGTCCGGGTACCGTGAGGGTCGCAGCGATGGTGATCGGTTCCTCTCGCGGGGCGGACCACGATCGGCACGAGCGCCCGGAGATGGCACCCCGTTCCACGACGGGGCGCAGGACGCGGGCCATGTCGATGTCGGTTCCCCTCTGAGGTCAGCGCGCGATGCCCGATCGCCACCATTCATCCCAGCAGTCCATCGCGAGCGAGATCGCGGCCCTCTACAAGTCCCACTACGGGCGGGGACCGACGAGCGTGGCCGTGCACGTCGTCCCCGGCGCCGTCGTCTGCATCCTCGAGGACGTGAACTCCCCGACGCAGGCGTCCCTGCTGCGCTACGGGGCCGTCGACGTCGCCGACGCCACGCACCAGCGCCTGCAGATCGGGATGGCGGACGAGATGCGCTCGATCGTCGAGCGGGCCGTGGGCCGGCCGGTCCGCGTCTACGTGCCGGGCTTCAACGCCGAGGACGGCGCGACGACCGACACGTTCCTGCTCGACCCGGAGGAGTTCCCGGCCTAGTCCGCGTCCGCCGCGAGGCGGTCGCCGAGCACGAAGACCTCGACGGAGCAGTCCGGGTCGACGTGGTCCGCGCTCATGAACGCCCGGACCTCGCGCCCGGTGATCGCCGTGACCGCGCGCGTCATGTCGTTGCGCGCCGCGTCCTGGTAGGTCCGGCGCAGCGTGAGGACCGCGGCGCCCCGGCCCCGCTCGACGAGCGTCCGCTCCGCGGAGCTCAGGCCGTCCTGCAGGTAGACGTAGACGACGTCGCGGTCGATGGTGCAGCGCGCACCGGTCGGTCCGCGGCCCGTGGCGTCGCGCATGGCGCCGACCACGGCGTCGCAGATCCTCATGCGCATGTCGTCGCGGGACTTCGAGTCGCTGGCCACCGGGGGTGACCCTCCTTCTCGATCTCCATGGGTGGCCCGGACGGCGACAGGAGAACGAGTCGCGGCCGAGCACGCCTCGAAGCAGTCCCCGTCGCCGGCGCGACGAAACCCCCCACGACTCGTGTCCGCGAACCCTTGTACGTCCGGACGCGGAGCGAGGCGAGGCGACGTCCCCGCCGGCGTCCGCGGACGGGCGACGCGGACGTCCGGGACCGCCCGCCCACGGCGGCGCCGGGTGTCCGCGCCCGGCCGATCGGGCAGGTGCTCGGGGTGCTCGCCTCGCTCCTCCTGCCCGGACTCCCGTCGGCGTGGGCGGCCGTCGCCGTGCTCGTGCTCTTCCTGGCCGTGTGGGCGGTCAGCGTCCGGATCCGGGACGTCGGCATCGTCGACACGTTCTGGGGCCTGTCGTTCGTGCTCGTGGCCCTGGTCGTCGCGCTCACCGCCGACGGCGACACCGGTCTGCGCTGGCTCCTCCTCGGGATGACCGCGATCTGGGGCGTGCGGCTCGGCGGCTTCCTCCTCGCGCGGTTCCGCCGGCACGACTCGGAGGACCCGCGGTACGCCGCGATCCGCGACCGCCACCCCGACCGCTTCGCGCTCTACAGCCTCGTCGTGATCTTCGGCACCCAGGCCGTCGCCGTCCTGCTCGTGTCCTTGCCGATCCAGGTCGCCGCCCGGTCGGACGCGGAGGTCGGCGCGCTCGTCGCCTTCGGCGTCGTCCTCTGGGCGGTCGGCGTGGCCGTCGAGGCCGCGGCGGACGAGCAGCAGCGCCGGCACTCGGCGTCCGGCGACGACTCCGTGCTCGACACGGGCCTGTGGCGCTACAGCCGCCACCCGAACAAGTTCGGCGACGCCTGCGCGTGGTGGGGCATCTGGCTCGTGGCCCTCACCGCCGGGGGCACCTGGTGGACGCTGATCGGCCCGGCGGTCATGACCTTCGTGCTCGTCCGCGGCACCGGGGAGGACGACCACGACACGGACTCCGACGAGGAGGCGGCGTACGTGCGCCGGACCTCGAAGTTCGTCCCCCTCCCGCCGCGCGCCTGACGCCGGCCGCCCCGCGCCGCGCCCCTTACGCCGGCCGCCCTCCCGACGCCGCTGACGCCGGCCGCCCTCGCCGCGCCCCCTGTCGCCCGGCCGCTCCGCCGTCCCTGACGCTCCGCCAGCCCCTTCCACCGCACGCCCGACGCCCCGCACCTCCCCCCGACGATCGACGCCCCCGTGACCGACCCGCACCGCCCCGCCTCCTCCGACGACCGGGCCGTCCCCGGCGACGCCCCCACGGGCGAGGACGCCCTGCACGTCCGCCGCGCCTGGGAACTCGCGCTGGAGAACGTCGAGGACGGCGGGCGCCCGTTCGGCTGCGTCGTCGTCGAGGCGTCGACCGGCGAGGTCCTCGCGGAGGCCCGCAACCAGGTCGCGCAGACGGGCGACAAGACGGCCCACGCGGAGGTCGTGGCGATCCGCGAGCTCGCCGCGGAGGGGCGCGACACGCTCGAGGGGTGCGACGTGTACGTCACGGCCTACCCGTGCCCCATGTGCCTCGGCGCGCTCTACTACGCGGCGCCGCGGAGGATCGTCTTCGGCGCCACGCGCGAGCAGGAGGACGAGCACTACGAGGACGGCAACGACCTCTTCCGGCTGCGCACCTTCTACGACGAGTTCGCCAAGGCCCCGGCGGACCGGGCGCTCCGGGCGGTGCAGGTGCAGCCCCAGGACCCGACCCGCCCCTTCCGGGCGTTCACCGCGCGCCACGGGGACGCCTGAGCGGCACCGTCCGGCACCTGCGGGGCCGGTCAGTCGGCCGCCACGGGGCGGAGCCGCGGGGCGGCCGACTCGGCGGCGGCCGCCCGCGTCCCGGCCGCCAGCGAGGCCAGCGCCGCGGCGTCCTTCGTCCCCGGCGCCGCGGTCCACACCACGAGGCGCAGGTCGCTGCCCAGGACGTCGGTGACGTCGCAGTCGACGGTGATCGAGCCGGCCGTCGGGTGGTGGAACGTCTTGTGCGCGGTGGCCGGGAGCGCGGCCGGCGCGATCGACCACAGCGCGTCGAAGCGCTCCGACGAGGCCCGCAGCTCGGCCACGACCGCCCGCAGCCCCGGGTCGTCGGGGAAGCGGCCGAGGCCCAGGCGCAGGTCGCCGACGATCTCGCGCTCGTACTTCTCGGCCGCGGCGGCGTCGCGGTCGACCCAGTGCGGTCCGACGAAGTGGTTGCGCGCCGCGTTCTGGCCGACGAGGTCGTCCGCGAGCACGGCCCGGGCCAGGGGGTTGGCGGCGACGATGGTCCACGAGGGGTCCAGGACGAGCACCGGCACCTCGGTGAAGCGCTCGAGGATGCGCGACACGGACGGGGTGATCGTCCGCACCGCGACCCGTCCGCCCCCGTCCGCGTGGCCGGCCACGCGGTGCAGGTGCGCGGTCTCGACGGGATCGAGCCGCAGGGTGCGGGCGAGCGCCGCGACGACGGACGGCGACGGCGCGACCGCCCGGCCCTGCTCGAGCCGCATGAGGTAGTTCACGGAGATGCCGGCCAGGTCGGCGGCCTCCTCGCGACGCAGCCCGGGTGCGCGACGCGGACCCCCCTGCGCGACGCCTGCGTCCGCGGGGTCGAGGCGGTCGCGCCACGCGCGGAGCACCTGGGCGAGGTCGCTCTCCATGGCCACCGATGATGGCACCGTCCCGCGACGGCCCCGACGCGACGGGACGTGGGACCGCCAGGCCCATGGTGATGCGCGGGGCGGAGGAGGAGCATGCCCCGCATGTCCACCATCCTCATCACCGGCGCGAACAAGGGCCTCGGCCGGGAGGCCGCCAGGCGCCTGGCCGACGCCGGCCACGACGTCTGGATCGGCGCCCGCGACCCCGAGCGCGGCCGCGAGGCCGCCGAGGCGCTCGGCGTCCACCACGTCGTCCTCGACGTCACGGACGACGCGAGCGTCGCCGCGGCCGCCGAGCACGTCGCCGCGGCGACGGGCGGCACCCTCGACGTCCTCGTGAACAACGCCGGGATCGCCGGGGGCCAGCAGGACGTCGGGGACATCACCGCCGCCGACGTGCAGGAGGTCCTCGACGTGAACGTCCTGGGGCCCGTGCGCGTCCTCGGTGCGTTCCTGCCGCTGCTGCGCGCCGCCGACCACGGCGTCGTCGTCAACGTCTCGAGCGGCCTGGGCTCGCAGGCCGTGACCGCCGACCCCGACCGCATCGAGAGCTCGTTCCAGGCGCCCGCCTACACGGCGTCGAAGGCCGCGCTGAACATGCTGACCACGCAGTGGGCCGCCGCGCTGCCGGGCCTGCGGATCAACGCCGTCGACCCCGGCTACACCGCGACGGACCTCAACGGCAACAGCGGACCCCAGACGGTACAGGAGGGCACGGACGCGATCGTCACCGCGGCGACGTTCGGCGCCGACGGCCCGACGGGCACGTTCTTCGACCGGCACGGGGCCGTCGCCTGGTGAGCGCCGCGGGAGGGGTCGCGGGGTGAGCGCCGCGGGGTCGCGCGGTGAGTGCCGCGCCATACCGCGCGGGCGACCGTCCGCGAGGTGCCCGTCGCACGGTGACGGCATCCTCAGCGGGGCCCACGGCGACGAGGGCGTCGCACATGCGTCGACGTTCGGGGTGGTCCCTGCGCCGGACGGGCACGACGGCCGATCGAGGGACCAGGCCCGGAAGGAGGGGCCGGCGGGGCCGGGCTCCGCCGGGGCCGTTCCGTCGGCCCACCGCGGCAGTCCCCCCACCCGTCCCATGTTCTCCGTCTCCACCCTCACGATCGGCGACGTCGGCATCGTCGTCCGACCGATCCTCTCGTCCGCGCAGCTGCGCGAGACGCTCGACGCCATCTCCTCGATCAAGGGCATCGACCGGGCGACCCTCGACCGGCTCCAGGGCGACACCGCCCACGTCCTCGCGCACGCCGAGCGGCCGGTCGCGCTGGCGAGCGAGCTGCGCGCGGCGCTGCGTCAGCGGGTCGTGTCCTGCTCCGCCACCGACGGGAGCATCACCGTCGAGCTCGCGCCGGCGCCCGCCCCGCATCCGCGCGACGGGAGCCGCGCCGACGCGCACCACGACCGGGACCCGCGCGAGCCCGGCCGGCACCACGGCCGCGGCGAGGAGCCGGGGTCGCGGGCGCGTCGTCCCGCGACGCCCGACGACGCGCAGGCCGCCGGCATCGCCGCGGCCGAGGCGATCAACCAGAGCGGCGACCTGTCCGTCCTGCTGTTCGACCTCGACGGGCGCTTCACCGCCGCCGCCGGCGGCATGCACCGGCGGCTCGGCCACGAGTTCGCGCTCATGCAGGGCCGCACCGGGCAGGAGCTCGCCACGCCCGCGGTGTGGCACCTCGTGCGGCCGGGGTTCGCGGACGCGCTCGCGGGCCGGTCCAGGACGATCGACGTGCCGCTCCCGTCCGGCCCGACGTACGAGGCGGCGTTCCGCCCCCTGACCCGCGACGGGACGATCGTCGGCGGCATGATCACCGTCCGCGACGTCACCGCGCGGCGGGCGACGGAGCGGGCGCTCACGGAGTCCACGGCCGTCGTCGCCGCCGTGCTCGACGCGTCCGGGACGCCGTTCGGGCTGCTCGCGCCGGGCGGCCGGTGGGCGCGGGTGAACCGCGCGATGCTCGAGCTGCTCGGGGAGGACGAGGCGACGATGCTCACCGCGAACCTGCTGGACCGCACGCGTCCCGAGGACACGCGCGCGCTCGAGCGGACGCTGACCGAGATGGCCGACCACCACCTCGACGGCCACCTGGACGTCCTGCCCGTCCGCCGGCGCGACGGCGGGTGGATCGACGTGACCGCCCGGATGACCGCCGTGCGCACGGAGGCGGGCCTGCACGGGGTGGTGCTCGAGCTGCTGCCGGTGCCGGTGGCGGAGGTGCGGTGCTGATGCCCGAGGACGCGCCCGTGCCCCCCGCCGCCCCCGAGGCCGCCCGCGCGCTGGCCGCGGCGCTCGACGCCGTGCCCGACCACGTCGTCGTGCTGTCGACGGAGGGCCGGATCCTCCACGCGAACGAGGCGTGGCGGCGCTTCGCCCGCGAGAACGGCGGCGACCGCCCGTGGACCGGCGTCGACTACCTCGCCGCGGGCCGCGCGGCCGGGACCGACGGCGGACCGGCCGACCCGATGGACGGCGCCATCCGCGACGTCCTCGCCGGTCGTCGCGACCGCTTCGAGCACGAGTACGACTGCCACGCCCCGGACCGACTGCGCTGGTACCGGCTGACGGTCACGCGCGTCGACGTGCCGGGCATCGGCGCCGTCGTCGCCCACACGGACGTCTCCGACCTGCGGGCGACGACGGCGGTCCTCGGCCGCCGGGCCGTCCGCGACGAACCGACCGGCGTCCTGCGCGCCGACGTCCTCGAGACCCACGCGCGGCAGATGGTGGCCGAGGGACGCGGAGTGACCGTCGTGCGCGTGCGGCTGCCCGAGGCGATCGGGCCCGGCCCCGACGACGTCCCCGTGCGGGCGGCGGCGATGCTCGTGGAGCTCTTTCCGGCCCCCGCGGTCGTCGGCCGGTCCGACGACGGGCTCGTCGTCGTGCGGGGCGGCGCGTCCGACGACGAGCTGCTCGAGGCGCTCGGGACGACCTACGGGGCCTTCGGCCGCGCGTTCCCCGACCTGCGCGTCACGATCACCGGGGAGCGCCTCTCGCGCGGCCGCGACGTCACCCTCGCCGGCCGGCCCGCGACCTCCCCCGGATCCGACCCGCGGGACGCCCCCGGCCGGGTCGCGGGCGCGACACCCACCGGGGGCCCGTTCATGCAGCGCGTCGACGGATGATGGACGGCGTGGCCCGATACCGCCGGAATCGCACTTCCAACGCGATTCCGGGGTGCCGGGCGGGTAGAGCCGGAGCAGCCGCTTCTGCGGACCCCCCATCTCGAAGGAGCCCCCATGGGCATCATCGGTTTTCTCATCCTCGGCCTCATCGCCGGATTCATCGCCCGCTCGATCCACAAGGGTCCTGAGCCGGGCGGCCTCCTGGGCACCCTCGTCGTCGGCGTCGTGGGCGCCATCGTCGGCGGCCTGATCGCGTCGGCCATCGGCATCGGCGGCATCGACGAGTTCTTCAGCATCGGCACCTGGATCACCGCCATCGTCGGCGCCCTCGTGTTCCTGTTCGCCTACAGCGCGCTCGTCGGCGGCCGCTCCGCCGCGCACCGCTAGCGGTCGCGGCTCCGCGAGTCCTGCGCGCAGCGTCGCGCGGGCCCGCGGCGCCCCAGGCGCCCTCCGTCGCCGGCGTTCCGGCGACGGCGGCGCGTCACCTCGCCCGACGGTCGCCGCCCCCGGCCCCAGCCGTCGGCCCCTCCCGGACCTCCGCTCGTCGCGCGCCGATCGCGTGGCGGTGCCACGTCCTCCCGCGCCGGTCCCGGACCGCCAGCTCGCCGCCGCCCGTGTCGCGGATCCTCGCGCACGCGTCGCGGATCGCCGCATCCTGTCCCGGGTGCCGCCCGACCTCCCGGTCCTCCGGCTCCCGCCGGACGGCCCAGCCGCCGGCGGGGTGCTCGACGACGTGGTGGTCAGTCACGGCCCCGGCTCTCCGCGAGCACGGTGACGTGGTCCGTCTGGACGATCGAGCCGTGGACGTCCCGCACCGTCAAGGTGCCGGCGCCGGCCGCCCGGATCCGCCGGCGGGCCACGGCGACGGCGTCGCTGCGCGTCGCGCGGTGGTCGGCCGGACGGTCGTCGCCGACGGTCAGGACGTCCCAGACGCCCGCGGACCGCTCGACGATCACGCAGTCGGCCCGGTGACCGACCGCCGCGTCCTGCCCGTGGTGGTCCGGCGCCTCCGCGGAACGCCGGCCGGGGTGTGCCTCGTGGAGCACGGTCCTCTCCCTTCGTGGGTCTCCGTCCCGGAGCCGTCCACGGGGGCGACGCGTCCACCTCCCTGGCACCGCACCTGCCATCGGTCACCGCGCCGGCCGGAAGGTCGTGTGGCGCCCGCCCCGTCCGCCCCGGGGAGTCAGGGAGGTCGCGGCCGGCGCCCGGGATCGCCCGGCGCTGCACCGCCCACCAAACCAGATCGGCGACGGGGAGCGCAAGGCCGGTCGGGCCGGACGACGGGGAGACGCGGGGCCGGTCGGGCGGGGCGACGTCGCGGGACGAAACGGCCGGTCGGGCCGGACGACGACGCGGGACGCGCGGCCGCCGCGGGCCGCCGGTAGCGGTCCGGGGGCGCCGGGTATCCACGCCGCCGATGCCCCCCGACCCGCAGCCGCCCCTGCCCGCCGGCCCGACCGCCCACCCGGCGGTCCAGGCGGCGCTCCTCGCGCGCGATCCGCAGGGGGCGCTCCTGCGCGCGCGGGCCCGCCACGGGCCCGTCTTCACGCTGCGCCTCTTCGGCGTCGGACCCGTCGTGGTCGCCTCGAGCGCCGACGCGGTCGGGCGCATCGCCGACGCCGACCCCGTCGGGTCCAGCGCCGGCCGGGCCCGACGCGGCGTCCTGCCGCAGGCGGCCGCCGGGTCGGCCTTCGGCAGCGACGGCGAGGAGCACCGCACGGTGCGGGCGCGGATCGCACCGCCCTTCGACGCCGCGCGCGTCGCGGCCCGGCAGGAGGCGATGGCCGCCGTCGCCGCCGCCCACGTCGCGACGTGGCCGACGGGCCGGCCGTTCCGCCTGCTGTCGCGGACCCGCACGCTGGCGGAGGAGCTGTTCGTCCGCTTCGTGCTCGGCGTGGAGGACGACGACCGCGCCCGGGCGGTCGTGCAGGCGGTCGGCCGGACCCTGCGCACCCCCGGCAACCCGCCGCTGACCCCGCCCGATCGCGACGAGCTGCGGCCGCTCGGCCCGCTCGTGCACGCGGAGTTCGAGCGCCGGCTGCGGCCCCTGCGCGACCTGCTCGCGCGCGAGGTCGGCGACCGTCGCGCGGGCCGACGGCCCATGGGCGACGGCATCCTCGGGCACGTCGCCGCGGCGGACCTCCCGGACGACCGCGTCGTCGAGGAGCTGCTCGTGGTCCTCGCCGCCGCCCAGGAGCCGATGGCGATCGCGCTGACCCGGGTCCTGGACCGCTACGCCCGCGACCCGGGGCTCGTCCGGGCGCTCGAGGCGGACGGCCCGGACGCCCCGCTGTTCGACGCGGTCGCCTCCGAGGCGCTCAGGCTGCATCCGCCGGCGCTCGCCGCCCTGCGGACCCTCGCGCGCGGCGAGGAGGTCGCGGGGCACCGGCTGCCCGCCGGCACGGACGTCATGGTCCCGTTCCCGCTGCTGCACCGCGACCCCGCGGCGTTCCCGGACCCGCACCGGTTCGACCCGTCCCGCTTCCTCGGCGGTCCGCCGCCGCCGACGTTCCTGCCCTTCGGCGTCGGGGAGCGCCGGTGCCCCGGCGAGCCGCTCGCGGGCGTCGAGCTGCGCGCCGTCGTGCCGGCGGTGCTCGCCGCGCTGCGCCTGCGGCCGCTCTCCCGCGAGCCCGAGCGCGCGGTGCAGCGCGCGACGGTGCTCGTGCCGCAGCGCAGTGGGCTGCTCGTCGCGTCGCGTCGCTGAGGGGCCCGTCAGTCGCGCGGCCTCGTCAGGGGCGCGGACAGCCGCGACGTGACCGCGTCGGGCAGCAGCTCTCCGACCTGCGCGAGGACGCGGTTGCGCGGGCGGCCCGGCACGACGTGGTCGTCGCCGCGCACGAGGGCCGCGTAGCCCTCGCGGGCCACGGTCGCGGGGTCGTCGAACGCGGTGTCGACGAGCTTCGCGCCCCGCTGCCGTGCGCCGGAGCGGTCCCAGAACTCCGTGTCGGTGGCGCCGGGCTGCAGGGCCGTGACGGTCACCCCGGTGTCCCGCAGCTCGTGGCGCAGCCCCTGCGCGAAGGACTGCAGGAACGCCTTCGAGGCGGAGTACGTGGCCTGGTGGGGCGCCCCGACGGTCGCGACGACGGACGAGGTGATGAGCACCCGGCCCTCCCCGCGCCCGACCATGTCCCGCACGAGCCGGTGGGCGAGGTGCACGACGTGCCCCACGTCCAGGTCGACCACCCGCAGCTGGTCCTCGAGCGTCCCCGAGTCCACGAACGGCCCGGCCACCCCCACCCCGGCGTTCAGCGCCAGGACGTCGACGGGCCGGCCGAGGGCCTCGACCGCCCCCGCCAGCTCCTCGCGGCCGGCGCGCGTGGCGAGGTCCGCCCGCACCCCGTGCGCGCGGACGCCGGTCGACTCGAGCTCGCGGGCCACCTCGTCGACCCGGCCGTCCTCCGCCGCGACGACGACGTCGTGGCCCTCCCCGGCCAGGACCCGGGCGAGCTCGCGAACGATGCCGGCCGTGGCGCCGGTCACCACGGCGAGGCGGCGTGCGGCGGGGGGACGGCCGGGGCTCTGCGACGCGCTCATGGCGGGTCGGTTCCCGGGCCGGGGGCCGCCAAACGGCCCGGCGCGTCGACGCGGGGCCGGTCCCGCTCCCCGGATCGATGTACATCCCGCGACGATCGGCGGGCCCCCGCGACGACCGGTGGGGGCGGACCGCGACGTCCGGTGGAGGACGCCGTCCACAACGTGTCGCATGCCCCACGACGGGGGCGATCGGCGGCCCCGGGGCGGGTAGGTGGGCCGCACGATGCGCCTCGCCTCCGCAGATCCAGCCGACCTCCCGCGCGCGACGGAGGCCGCCCCGGCGGACGGTGCGCCGCGCCACGTCGTCGCGGGTCCCGCTGCCGGGATGACCCCCGCGACGGCCGAGGTCCCGGGCGTCCCCGCCCGGCTCCAGGCGCACCTGCTGCTCGTCCGCCGCGGCTGAGCGCCCGTCCGGCCGGGCCGGCCG
>WLOB01000150.1 GCA_009699505.1 Actinomycetota bacterium
GGGGGCCGACCGAGACCCTGCCGCCCGCGTGCGCGGGCGGCGGCGCGGGACCGACCGCCCCGGCGGAGCGGTCGACCGGGGCCGGCCTACCGGCGCCCGGCGGGCCCGCCCTCGTAGCGCGACTCCGTCGCCTCGACCTGGCCGTGGTAGTGGCTGCCCAGGTCGGGGTGGCCGTACGGCCGCGCGGCGGGCTGGTCCAGCGTCATGAAGGAGAGCTGCGCGATCGGCAGGCCCGGGCGCAGCAGGATCGGCACCCGGGTGAGGTTCGCCAGCTCGAGGGTCAGCGTGCCCTTCCAGCCCGGGTCGCAGAAGCCGGCCGTCGCGTGCACGATCAGGCCGAGGCGGCCGAGCGAGCTCTTGCCCTCGATCCGGGCCACGATGTCGTCCGGGAGCTCGACCCACTCCTCCGTGCGCCCGAGGCAGAACTCGCCCGGGTGGATGACGAACGGCTCGTCGTCCTCGCACAGGACCTGCTCCGTGAGGTTCTCGGGCGGGTCCGCGAGGTCGATCGACGTTACGCGATGGTTGTGGAAGACCCGGAACGACCGGCCGAGCCGCAGGTCGACCGACGCCGGCTGCACCGCACCCTCGTCCCATGGGGTGATGCGGAGGCGATCGGCAGTCACCAGCTGGCGAATCGCGGTGTCGGACAGCACGGGCATGGCCCCAGCGTAGCCCCTTCGGCCCGGGGTCCGCGGTCCGTCCGCGGTCCGTCCGCGGACCTGCTGCCGAGACGGCCTGACTCGTTTGCGACCCCGAATATCTACCCGGGGTCGCAATCGACGACCACGGCCCGGGCCAGTGACGCGGCATTCCGCTGTTCTTCGTATATTCCCCGCCCGGAGGGACAGACCGCGGGCGGCAATCGCCCCCACCCCCTCCTCCAGCCTCGTGCCCAAGCCTCCTGCTCGCATCGTCGTCCCCGCCATCGCGCTGGTCGTCGCCATCGTCGTCGTCCTCCGGGTCGTCGGCGGCGGTTCAGACACCTACGAGGTCGTGGCCAAGTTCCAGGACGCGGGGCAGGTGGTCAACGGCAACCAGGTCCGCATCGCCGGCGCGACCGTCGGCACCGTCTCCGACATCGAGCTGGCCGGCGACGGCCAGGCGCTCCTGACGCTGAAGATCACGAAGGAGCAGTACAAGCCGCTGCACCGCGGCACGCGGGTCATCCTGCGCAACTCGTCGCTCTCGTCGATCGCAAACCGCATCATGGTGCTCGAGCCGGGCCCGGACAACGCGCCCGAGATCGCCAGCGGCGGGTCCATCGAGGCCGAGGACACGCGGTCGGCCACCGAC
Source organism: Actinomycetota bacterium (assembly GCA_009699505.1). Taxonomy (GTDB): domain Bacteria; phylum Actinomycetota; class Thermoleophilia; order Solirubrobacterales; family Solirubrobacteraceae; genus Patulibacter. The sequence goes on from WLOB01000150.1 coordinate 1,297, forward strand.
ATCGACCAGGTGCTCAACGCCGTCGACGCCAAGGGCCGCCAGTACCTGCAGACGCTCGTCCGCGGCGGCGCCACCGCGTTCTCCGGCGCCGAGCAGGAGACGAACCAGCTGCTCGAGCGCCTCTCGCCCGCGCTGACGCAGACGCGTCGCACGATCGACGAGCTGGCCTCGGACGAGCCCGCCCTGCAGCGGCTCGTCACCTCCTCCGCCGCGGTCTCCTCGACGCTGGCCGAGAACTCCGGCGACCTCGAGCAGGGCCTCGGGTCCACCGCCGTGACGCTCAAGGCGACCGCCGCCGAGCGCGAGGCGCTGCGCCGCACGATCGAGCGCGCCCCGTCGTTCCTGCGCCGCGCCAACTCCACCTTCGCCAACACCCGCGTGCTGCTGCGCGAGGCCCGGCCGCTGCTGCGCGAGGTCCGCCCCGTCGCACCGCGCCTGGCCACGACGCTGCGCCTCGCGGAGCCGCTGACCGCCGAGGGCGTGCCGCTCCTGCGCAACGTGCGCGCCACGCTGCCCTCGCTGTCCGACACGCTGGCCCGCACGCCGCGCCTGGCCGACCAGCTCGTCCCGGCGCTGAACGAGCTCTCTCGCGCGCTGCCGACGCTCAAGCCGATCACGACGGAGATCCGCACCTTCGCGCCGGACCTCGCATCGGGCCTCCTGACCGGCTTCGGCGGCAAGGCCAGCGGCTACTACGACGCCAACGGCCACTACACGCGCATCGCACCGACGGTCAACGCCGCCTCGCTGGCGGCCGTCGCGCAGCCGCTGCTCGGCGGCCTGACGGACGTCCTCTCGCCGCTGCTCGGCACGGGCCTGGCATCGCCGCAGACGAACCAGCAGGAGCGCTGCCCGGGCGCCGGCGCCCAGACGCACCCGGACGGGTCCAACCCGAACCCGGCAGGCCACGCGGGCACGTGCGACCTCGACCAGGTCCCGCCCGGTGGTCGCAACCCGATCGCCGCCCGGACCGCGACGAAGGGTGGCACCCGATGATGCCGGTCCGCCGTCATCTCCTCGCGGGCGCCACCGCCGTGGTGCTCGTCCCCGTCCTCGCCGGCTGCGGCGGCGGCGGCGACGCCGGCCGCGAGGGCTCCACGGGCGACACGCGCCTCGACGCGATCTTCGACAACGCCTCGTTCGTCGGCGCGGGCCAGGACGTCCGCGTCGCGGGCGCCACGGTCGGCAAGGTCACCGAGGTCGAGCTCACGAAGGACCGCAAGGCCCGGATCTCGATGGACATCGAGCCGGCGTTCCTGCCGTTCCGCAAGGACGCGAGCTGCACGATCCTGCCGCAGTCGCTCATCGGCGAGAAGTTCGTGGAGTGCGACCCGGGCAAGCCCTCCTCGCAGCCGCTCGAGGGCACGGGCGGCAACCCCGCCACGGTCGCGCTCGAGCAGACGCAGAGCCCGGTGGACCTCGACCTCGTCGTGGCGATGCTCGGCCAGCCGACCAACGTCCGCACGCAGCTCCTGCTGAACGAGTTCGGCGCGGGTTTCGCGACGCGCGGCAAGGACCTCGACGCCGCGATCCGCCGCTCCAACCCGTTTCTCCAGAACGCCCGCAAGACGCTGACGGTGCTCGAGGGCGACAAGGCCGCGCTCGGCCGCATCGTCGAGGCCAGCGACACGATCCTCGCCGAGCTCGACGACCGCAAGAACGACATCACCGGCACGTTCGACGGCGCCGCGGAGGCGCTCAAGCCGACGTCGCAGTACCGCGTGCAGCTCGACCAGGCGATCGCCAAGCTGCCGCCGACCCTGCAGGCGCTGAAGCCCGCACTGCGCTCGCTGCGGGACCTGTCGGACGACGCCCGGCCCACGCTGGCGTCGCTGCGCCAGAGCTCGCCCGCCCTCAGCACGCTCGCGGGCGACCTCGGGCCGCTGTCCGACGCGGCCCGTCCGGCGCTGCGGACCCTCGCCTCGGCGTCCCGCACCGGCACCCCGATCCTGCGCCGCGCCCTCCCGGACCTCCGGCAGCTCCAGGGCACCATCTCGGCGTTGGCCCCCGTCAGCCCCGTGGCCCGCAACATCAACACGAGCCTGAGCGACAACGGCGCGATCGAGAACCTCGCACGGTTCATCTACGTCGTGCCAATGGCGACCGCCCGCAAGGACGCGATCTCCCACATCGTGCCCGCGAACGTCGTGCTCACCCCCTGCCTGCTGTTCTCCGAGACCCCGCAGCCCGGCTGCGAGGCGAAGTTCACCTCCGAGGCTTCCGGAGCCAACCAGCTCAGGAGCTCGCAGATGAAGTCCTTCCTCGAGCAGCAGAAGCAGCGCGCCGCCGAGCAGCCGAAGACGGAGACGACGTCCAAGACGCTGCTCCCGCTCGCCCCGACGAAGGAGGAGGGACGATGAACCGCCGTCGCACCTCCCTCGCCGGCAGCCCCGTGCTGATCGGCGCGGCCACCGCGCTGATCGCGCTGGTCGCCGTGGTCCTGTCGTACAACGCGAACAAGGGCCTGCCCTTCATCACGACGTACGACATCAACGCCCGGGTCGCCGACGCGAAGAAGCTCACCACGAGCGTCGACGTCCGCATCGGCGGCAAGCGCGTCGGCCAGGTCTCGGAGATCAAGGCGATGAAGGCGCCGGACGGCACCTACTACTCCCGCCTGAGCCTGAAGCTCGACCAGACGGTCGCGGAGCTGCCCGTCGACACGAAGCTGCGCATCCGACCCAAGTCGATCATCGGCGCGAAGTTCGTCGAGCTCTACCCCGGAACGAGCACGAGGACGCTCGCCGCGGGCGGCACGATCCCGGAGGACGCGACGAGCGCCTCCGTCGACCTCGACGAGGTCACGGGCCTCTTCGACGCGAACCTGCGCCGTTCGTACCGCACGGTCATCAAGGAGGCCGCCAACGGCTTCGCCGGCCGCGGCGCCTCGCTCAACGAGGGCATCGACGCGCTCCCGCCGGTCCTGAGCAGCGGCTCCCGCTTCCTCTCGACCCTGGCCGACCCGGCGACGAACCTCTCCGGCTTCCTGCGCGGGCTCGACGCCACCACGCAGGCGGTCCTGCCGGCGACGAACGACCTCGGCGGGCTCTTCACCGCGGCGGCCCCGACGTTCCGTGCCATCGGCGCGGAGAACGAGGCCAACGGCCAGACGCTCCAGCTCCTGCCGAGCGTCGAGGACGCGACCATCAGCGCCTCCCGCGTCGCCGCCCCGGTCCTGCGCGACGCCGCGTCGCTCGCGAAGGAGCTCCGGCCCGGCGTGCGCGAGCTGCCCTCGACGGTCCGCGCCCTCGACCGCGCCATCGACCGCGGCGTGCCGATCCTCCGGCGCGCCCCCGTCCTCGGCTCGCAGCTGCAGTCCACCCTGCGCGTCGCCGACCGCACCCTGCAGCGCCGGAGCTTCAACGACTCGCTCACCCTGCTGACGCCGACGCTGCAGGAGCTGCTCCCGCCGCTCCAGCTGCTCGAGACCCAGCAGGTCAAGTGCAACTACGTCGGGCTGTTCGCCCGGAACGCCTCGAGCGCCGGCAGCGCCGGCGACGAGAACGGCAACTGGCTGCGCATCGGCCTCGTGCTGTCCGCCGACCAGACGCTCCGCAGCCCCAACCCCGATCCGCGACTCCACTACCAGGTGTACCCCGACAACGATCAGGGCCCGAACGGACAGGGCGGCTGCGCCGTCGGCAGCGAGAGCTACAGGTCCGGCAAGGTCATCGGGAAGGTCCCGGGGCAGAGCTCCGGCGCCCTCCCGCGCACCTCGGCCCCCGCCGGCACCCCGAAGGGTCCCCGATGAGCCCGCTCCTGCGCAGGCGCGGCGGCCGTCGCCGTCGCGGCGTCAAGCACCACACGCCCCAGCAGACCCTCCGGCGCAACGTCCTGTGGGGCGCCGCCACGCTGCTGGTCGCCGCCATCCTGGTCTTCCTGGTCTTCGGCGGCGGCGTGCCGGGCACCGGCCCTGCCAAGCTCGAGGTCCTCACGAAGGACGCCGGCGTGCTGCGCGTCGGCGCGGCCACGAAGGTCCGCGTCGCCGGCGTCGACGTCGGCACGGTCTCCGGGCTGAAGCCGGCCGAGGGCAAGCCCGGTTTCTCCGTCCTCACCGTCGACCTGAACGACAAGGCGCCCGCCTTCCGCCGCGACGCGACGGTCAAGATCCGGCCCCGCCTGTTCCTCGAGGGCAACTTCTTCCTGGACATCAACCCGGGCAGCCCCGGCTCCCCGGCGCTCGGCAACACCCCGATCCCCCCGGGCGCGGTCACGCTGCACGTCGCCGCGGACGAGGTCTTCTCCGCGTTCGACTCGCAGACCCGAACGAACTTCAAGGAGACCCTCAAGGCCTTCGGCGAGGGGCTCGAGGGCGGCGGCGCCGAGGCCTTCAACCGCCTGCTGAAGGCGACGCCCCCCTCGCTGACGGACATCGCGAAGGTCATGAAGTCGCTCCGCGGAAACCAGGACGGCGACCTCAATCGCGTCGTGGTCGAGGCCGGTGGCGTGCTCGCCAACCTCCAGGCACGCGACAACGGCCTGCGCGGCACCATCGTCGACGGCCGTCGCGCGTTCGACGCCTTCGCCCGCGACCAGGCCGACCTGCGCCGCACGATCGCCTCGCTCGATACGACGACGGCGCAGCTGATGCCGCAGCTGACGCGGATCACCCGGGCGATCCCCGAGGCCCGCGCGCTCGTCCGCGACGCCCGCCCGCTCGCCCGCCGCCTGCCGTCGTTCCTCGACGTCGCCAACCCGGGCCTGCGGTCCGTGCTGAACCTCGCGGAGTCCGGCGACCTGCAGGGCCTGACGGCCGAGCTGCGCCCCGCGCTGCGGACCATCAGCCGGTCCGCCGCGCCGCTCGGCACGGTCGGTGAGAATCTCCGGCCCGTCGCGAAGTGCCTGAACGACAACCTGCTGCCGATCCTGAACAGTGTCGTGCCCGACGGGGACCTGACGACGAACCTGAAGGTCTACGAGGAACTCGGCGACACGTTCACGGGCCTCGCCAGCTCGATCCAGAGCTTCGACGCCAACGGTCCGTGGATCCGCTACCTCCTCGGATTCGGCAATCAGGCGATCTCGACGTCGGACGGTGGGGGCACGCAGCAGGCCATCTCACAGGCCCCCGTCCTCGGGTCCACGCCGGCACCGGTGTCGCAGCCGCCGCTGCGCCCGGACGTCCCCTGCGCAGGTCAGTCCGTGCCCACGCTCGAGGCCCGGATGAAGCCGTTCGCGGGCAAGCAGACGAGGATGGACGTCGACGAGGAGCAGGTCACCGACGTGCTCGACCGCGCGCTGCGCACCGTCCAGGGCCTCGACAAGAGCCCCAGGGACCTGACCGAGATCGACGAACAGCTCCGCACGCTGCTCGGGCCGGCCGGCAAGCAGGACGCGGCCGCGAAGACCGATGTCACCGACACCGACACGGACACGACGAGGACGGGCTCCGCCGCCACGTCGGACGCCGCCAGGTCGGACGCCGCCACGAAGGAGGCCGGACGATGAAGACCGTCAAGATGGCCCTCCGCCAGTACTGGTGGGCGGTCGGCGTCATCATCGGCGCGATGATCCTGTCGCTGCTGGTGGCGGGGTACATCCTCCAGCAGCAGCGCCTGTCGACCCCGTTCGACGACGTCTACGAGGTCAAGGCGAACTTCTCCTCGGCCCAGGCGGTCACGCCGGGTCAGGGGCAGGCCGTCGCCGTCGCCGGCGTCACGGTCGGCGAGATCAGCAACGCCGATCTCGTCGACGGCCAGGCGCGCGTCACGATGCGCATCGACCGTCCGAAGCTCGAGGCGATCCACGAGGACGCGCACGTGATGCTGCGACCGCGCACGGGCCTGCAGGACATGACGATCGAGCTCGACCCGGGCTCCCCGTCGCGTCCGAAGGTCGAGGACGGCGGCACGCTGCCCCAGACCCAGTCGACCTCGCAGGTCCAGCTCGACGAGGCCGTCGCGGCGCTCGACAGCGATACCCGCGGCTACTTCCAGCAGCTGTTGCAGGCGTCCGCCGAGGGCTTCCAGGGCAACGCCAAGACGTTCCAGAAGATCCTGCGCACCGCCGCGCCGACCGCACGGCAGACGCACCGCGTCCTCCAGGTCCTGACGGAGCGCCGCCGCGAGCTCTCCAACACCGTCTCGCGGCTGGGCAGCCTGTCCAAGGCGATCGGCGAGCACGACCAGTCCGTCGGCGACACGCTCGACCGGGCCGCGGTCACGCTGCGCACGATCGCCGGCCGCGACCGCGAGCTGCGCGCGTCGCTGCAGCAGCTGCCCTCGACGCTCGACCTCACCCGTCAGGCGGTCACGAAGACGGGCGAGCTGGCCGACGAGGTCATCCCGACCTCCCGGGCGCTGCGTCCCGCCATCCGCGACGTGACCGCCGCGCTGCCCGACGCCGAGCCGCTCCTGCGCGAGCTTCCCGGCTACCTCGCGCCCGTGCGCCGCCTGGCGGTCCAGGGCCGGCAGCCCGTCCGGGAGATCCGGCGCGCGGTGGAGCAGCTCGAGCCCCAGCTCGCCGACACGACGACCAGCGCCCAGGTGCTCCAGCACGTGATGAACGTCCTCGCCTACGACCCGCCGGGCGAGCAGAAGGGCTTCTCCTACTACCTCGGCTGGTTCGCCCACAACTCGAACTCGTTGTTCTCGACGAACGACGCCAACGGGGCCGCCTGGCGCGGGCAGCTGCTCCTGTCCTGCGGGACCCTGAGCGGTCTTGCGCCGCTGCGACCCGTCACCGACGTGCTCACCGGGCTGGGGGTCTGCAAGTGAACAAGAACCGTCCGCACCCCGTGCAGATCGGGGTCATGGTGGCGTTCGCGCTGTCGTGCTTCGGTCTGCTGCTGTTCCTCTGGACGAGCTTCGGCGGCCCCGTGCCGTTCAAGGGCCGACCCTACGAGGTGAAGACCGCGTTCGCCCAGGGCACGCAGCTGGCCGGCTACGCCGACGTGCGCGTCAGCGGCGTGACGGTCGGCAAGGTCACGAAGATCGTGCGCGAGGGCGGCAAGGCCCTGGTCACGATGAAGATCGAGCCGAAGTTCGCGCCGCTGCCGAAGGACACCCGGGCCACGCTGCGGACGAAGACGCTGGTCGGCGAGACGTTCGTGAACCTCTCGTTCGGGACCCGGAAGGACCAGATCGCCCGGCGGGCGTTCATCGCCGACGGCGGCACGATCCCCTCGAAGAGCATCCAGCCGACGGTCGAGCTGGACCAGATCCTCGACGCGTTCGACGCGAAGACCCGCAAGGACCTGAAGGTCGTCCTGACCTCGATCGCCAAGGGCACCGACGGGCAGGGCAAGAACCTCAACGCCGCGGTCGGCCAGATCGCGCCGTTGTCGGAGGGCGCGGACGGCCTGTTCGACATCTTGAACCGCCAGACGGCCGAGGTGCAGTCGGGCAGCAACGACTTCGCGACGACGTTCGCCGCGGTCGGTCGTCGCTCCGGCGCGATCCAGGGCATCGCGGAGGGTGGTCGCCAGCTGCTGGAGACGACCGCCGCGATCACGCCGGCGCTGCGCGACACGCTGCGCACGCTGCCGTCGTTCGGTCGCGAGACCCGCCGGTTCATGACGACGGTCGAGGCGACCTCCCGTGCCGCCCGCCCGGCGATCGCGGACCTCCGTCCCGTGACCCCGCTGGTCCGTCCGGCGCTGCAGCGCCTCGCGGTCCTGGCACCGCAGCTCGAGCAGACGCTCGTCGAGCTCGACCCGGTGCTGGGGCGCGTGCGGACGGGGATGCCGCCGGTCCGGCGGGTGCTGACGGCGCTGCGGCCGGTGTCCGACGGCCTGGAGCCCGTCACGCAGGATCTGCTGCCGATCGCGCGGTTCGTGAACCTCTACAAGCGCGAGCTCTCCACGACGTTCGCGAGCACTGCTGCGTCCACGCAGGCCACCGCCCCCGACGCCCTCGGCGTCCAGCGGTCCTACCTGCGCCTGCAGCTGCCGATCAACGGCGAGACCGTCCAGGGAGCCACCCGGCGCAACCCGAACAGCCGGTTCTCCCCCTACCCGCGTCCCGGCGAGCTCGAGCTGGCGGGCACGGGACGCAACCCGTCCTTCTCCTGCGACCACCTCGGCAACTCGTCGGGCATCCTCACCGGGATCCTCGA
>WLOB01000151.1 GCA_009699505.1 Actinomycetota bacterium
ACGTCGTCGGCGTTGACGTGGATGATCGGCACGTCGAAGCCCTTGGCGAGGTCCGAGGACCACTTCGTCGAGCGCGAGTCCGTCGGGTCGGTCGTGAAGCCGACCTGGTTGTTGCAGATGAGGTGGACCGCACCGCCGACGCGGTAGCCCTCGAGCGCCTGGAGGTTCAGCGACTCGGCGACGACGCCCTGGCCCGGGAAGGCCGCGTCGCCGTGGAGGATGATCGGCAGCGCGACGTCCTCGTCGCGCGGGCCGTGCGCCTGGCCGCGGTCGGTCTGCACGGCGCGGGCCGCGCCGAGGACGACCGGGTTGACGAACTCGAGGTGCGACGGGTTGCTCTCGAGCACCACGCCGATCGACTTGCCGTCGGGCAGCTCGTAGCGGCCGGACGCGCCGTGGTGGTACTTCACGTCGCCGGTGCCGCCCTGCAGGTCCTGCGTGACGGTCTTCGCCGCGGCGATGACGGAGCCGCCCTCGAACTCGGTGAAGAGCGCGTCGTACGGCCGGCCGAGGTTGTGGGCCAGCACGTTGAGGCGGCCGCGGTGGGCCATGCCGATGATGACCTCCTGCGCGCCGGCGCGGGCGCCCGCGAGGTGGATCAGCTCGTCGATGACGGGGACCGTGATGTCGAGGCCCTCGATCGAGAAGCGCTTCTGGCCGAGGTAGGCCTTCTGCATGAACCGCTCGAAGGTGTCGACCTGGATCAGGCGGCCGAGCAGGCTCTTCTTGCTCTCGGGCGAGAGCGGCTTGCGGAACTCGCCGGACTCGATCTTCTCGCGCAGCCAGACCCGCTGCTCGTTCTCCGAGATGTGCTCGACCTCGTAGGCCGTCGAGCCGCAGTAGACGTCGCGCAGCGCGGGGAGGACGTCGGCGAGCGTCTCGCCGCCGACGAACGTGCGCAGGATGGACGCCGGGATCTGCTTGAGGTGCTCCTCCGACAGGCCGAGGCGGTCGAGGTCGACGCCGATCTGGCGGGCGATCTCCTCCGGCGTGCTGTCCGAGACGGCCTCGAGCGGGTCGAGCTTGGCCAGCAGGTGGCCGTGGGAGCGGATCGCGCGGATGAGCGACGTGGCGGCCTGGACGGCCTGCAGCAGCTCGATGGACGGCGCGCCGGGCTGGGTGGCGCTGAGATCCCCGGCCGTCGCCGCGGCACCGGCGCCGCCGGCACCGGCCTGGATCTTCGGCTGCGGCTTCTCGATCGCGGGACCGAGGTCCGCGCCGAGGTCGGCGAAGGCCTGCTCGTAGAACTCGTGCTCGCCCTGCAGGTACTCCTCGACCGTCTTCAGGAACTGGCCGGACTGGGCGCCCTGGATGATCCGGTGGTCGTACGTCGAGGTCATCGACATGACCTTCTCGGCGCCGATGAGCTCGCCGACCTCGCCGAGGCCGACGGGGTAGGCGATGGAGCCGGTCGCGACGATCGTGCCGTTGCCCGACATGAGGCGCGGGACGGAGGCGACCGTGCCGATGCCGCCCGGGTTCGTCAGCTGGACGTTGGCGCCCTGCATGTCGTCGCCCGTGAGCTTGTTGTCGCGTGCCTTGGCGATCAGGTCGTTGAACGCGTCGAGGAAGCCGCGGAAGCTCAGGCGCCCGGCGTCCTTGATGACCGGCACCATCAGCGTGCGCTTGCCGCGCCGCTCGACGTCGACGGCGATGCCGAGGTTGACCTGGCCCGCGTCGACCAGGACGGGGTTGCCCTCGTCGTCCTTCTCGTACGTGTGGGCCATGACCGGCATCTGCTCCGTCGCCGCGCGGGCGATGGCGTAGCCGATGAGGTGCGTGAAGGAGACCTTCTCGCCCGCGGCCTTCAGCTGCTTGCGGCGGCCGTCGAGCGTGGTGATCGTGATGGTGCGGAACGACGTCGCGGTCGGGACCGTGAGCGACTCCTCCATCCCGCGCGCCAGCGCGGAGGCGCCGCCGCGGATCGGGGTGCGCTTGACCTCGGCGGACGAGCGGCCGCCGTTCTTCTGCGCGTCGAGGACGTCGTCCTTCGTGATGCGGCCCTGCGGGCCGGTGCCGCGGACGCCGGAGACGTCGACGCCCTCGACCTCGGCGACGCGCGCCGCGACGGGGCTGATCTTCACGTCGTCGGGGATCGTCGACGCGGAGCCCGAGCCGTTCGTCGTCGGCTGCGGCGTGCCCTCGGCACCCTCGGCGATGCCGGGGACCGGGGTCGGCGAGGCGTCGCCGCCACCCTTGGGGGCCCCGGCGCGGATGTGGCCGATGACCTCCTGCGGGTGGATCGTGTCGCCGTCGGCGAAGAGCTTCTTCTCGAGCACGCCGGCCACGGGGGCGGGCAGCTCCATGTCGACCTTGTCCGTCGAGACGACGAGGACGTCGGCGCCCTCCTCGACCTCGGCGCCCTCCTCGACGAGCCACTCGAGCAGCGTCGCCTCCGTCACGGAGTCGCCGGCCGACGGCGTGACGATGTCGACGAGGTCGCCGCCCGTGGCCTTGTCACCCGCCGGGTCCTCGGCCTTCGCCGCGCCGTCGCTGCGGTCGCCCGCCTCCGAGGCGTCCGACGACGTGGCGTCGTTCGCGCCGGGGTCGTCCTGCGCCGCGGACGCGTCGCCGGACGAGTCCTCGGAGGACGAGCCCTCGGGCGCCGAGCCGCCGCCGGAGGACGAGCCGCCGGAGCCGTTCGGGTCGATCTCGCCGACGACGGTGCCGGACTGCACCGTCTCGCCGTCCTGGGAGTGGATGACGACGAGGACGCCGGACGCGGGGGCGGGGATCTCGGCGTCGACCTTGTCCGTCGAGATGACGACCAGGTCCTCGCCCTCCGTGACCTCGTCACCGGGCTGCTTGAGCCACTCCAGCACCGTGCCCTCCGCGACGGACTCGCCCATCTGCGGGAGGATGACCTGGACCGTGGTGCCTGTTGCCATGAGACATCGAACCTAGCACTCCGCCAACCCGTCGGAGTCGGCGCCGGGAGACTTGCGAACCCCGTCCCACACAGGGCTCCGCCCCCCGTCCGGGGGGTTGCGTGCGCCAGGTGCGGCGGGCGCCGCCCGTGGGGACGATGCGGCGCCCGCGGAGGCCGTCGCGATCGGGTCGCGGAGGTCAGGCCGAGGCGTGCCGCGCGCGCCGGCGCTGCTCGACGAGGAAGCCGATCGAGCCGACGAACGGCCCGATCCCGCCGAGGACCGCGACGCACGCGCCGAGCCACACCGGGATGACCTTCGCGCGCACCGTGGCGATCGTCAGCACGCACATGAGGATCCAGCCGAAGCCGTGGGCCCAGCCGACCGCCGTCTTCAGGTGCGGCAGGACGTCGGCGACCGCGAGCACGATGAGCAGGAAGTAGATCCCGGAGTGCAGGAACGACAGCCACTTCATGACCCGGAACGGCGGGGCGATCGCGATGAGCGCGCGGCTGACCGGGTCCGGCGCGGAGCGCTCCGGGATGCGACCCAGGCTCACGTCAGGCCCTGGACCGCGCGGGCCAGGCCGCGCAGCGTGGGCTCGGCGTGGGCGGGCCACGCGTCGACGTCGGCCGGCCACCACTCGTGGGCGTCGTGCTCCGGGTCGCGGTCGACCTCGGCGCCCGGGGCGAGCCACGCGATGCCGACGAACATGACGAGGTCGTTCGGCAGCAGCACGAGCGACAGCCCGTCGATGCGCTCGGCGGCGACGCCCCACTCCTCGTCGAGCTCGCGCTCGAGGGTCCGCATGGGGGACTCGCCCGGGTCGACGGCCCCGCCGGCGCCGAGGCTCCAGCGCCCGGCCCAGGTCGCGACCCACGCGGCGCGGCGGCCGGCGAGCCAGCGGCCCTCGTGGTCGCGCACGACGCACTGGCCCGTCATGGAGCGGGCGGCGCCGCCCGGCAGCAGCCGCAGCGCCCAGCGCACGGGCTCGAGGTCCAGGTGCAGCGCCCCGTCGTCGTCCACGCGGTGCGCGGCCAGCCGCGTCGCGACGCCGTCGTGGCTGGGGGAGTCCCGGTCCTTCAGGCGCTGGATCTCGGCGTCCGCGGCGGCCGTGGCCTCCGGGGCGGCCTCGTAGGGCTCGTCGAGCCAGGTGTAGGTCACCTGCTCCGGGGTCCACGGGCCGGTGGCGAGGATGGTCGGGCCCGCCGTCATCGGCCGGATTCTACGGGCGGGCGTCAGTCCGCGCCCTCGGTGACCTCGAGCTCGACGCCGAAGGCGCGGCGCACCAGGCCCGCCTGGCCCTCCGCCGCCCACCGCGCGACGGGGGCCCCGTCCACGCCGCAGGCCATGTGCAGGAGGAGCCGGTCGCCGTCGCGGCGCAGCGTCACGGAGCGCACGGCGCCGTCGTGCCCGCGCTCCATGCCCTCCGCCATCCGCAGCAGCGCGACCATCCGCAGCAGCCGCTCGTCGTCGCCGTCCGAGACGATGGAGCGGAACGGCCCCATCGTCGGGTTGCCCTTGCGGTGGTACCGGATCGCCTGGCCGACGACCGCGGTCTCGGCGGGCGAGAACCCGGGCAGGCCGTTCGTGACCAGGAGGTACCGGCCGTGCTTGTGGTGGTCGTCGTAGCCGACGGCCATCCCGATGTCGTGGAGCGCCGCCGCGGCGGAGACGAGGCTCCGCTCCGCCGGCGAGCCGTCGTGGACGCCGAGCTCGGTCAGCCCGTCGAAGAGCTGCAGCGCGAGCTTCTCGACGTGCGCGGAGTGGCGCGGATCGTCGTCGTAGCGGGCGGCGAGGTTGCGGACCGCGGCGTCGCGGACGTCGGGGTAGGCGGCCAGCCCGTGCAGCGCGGCCTCGCCGGCGAGCAGCCGGTCGAGGAGGACGCCCTCGCGCAGGCCGAACTCCGTCGCCTCGATCGCGTCGAGGCCCGCGACGCCGAGCACCGTGTCGATCGTGACCGCCGCGCCGAGGATGACGTCGGCGCGCGAGGGCTTGATGCCGGCGACGGACCCGCGCTCGGACGGCGGCAGCGCGGCGAGCTCCTCGATCAGGCGGCGGAGGTCGTCGCGGCCGACGGCGACGCCCTGCACGCCGAGGTCCGTCTTGCCCAGGTCGTGCCGGGCGGCCGTGGCGAGGTTGCGCACGGCACCGCCGACGCCGACGAGGCGGTCGCCCAGGTCGGCGACCCACGGCGCCTCGGAGAGCTCGCCCTCGACGTGCTTGCGCAGCGCCTTGAGCTGGTGCTTGCTCGTCGGGCCGTCGCCCTCGAGGAACCGCTCCGTCGTGCGGACCGCGCCCAGGCGCCAGGAGCGGCTGTCCGTGGCGTGGCGGTCGCGGGTGCGGGCGATCTGCATCGAGCCGCCGCCGATGTCGAGGACCCCGCCGTCGTGGAGCGTCGTCGAGTTGATCGCCGCGACGTGGCCGTAGGCGGCCTCCTCCGCCTGGGTCAGCACCCGCGGGCGCAGGAGCGTCTGGGCGCGGGTGTCGTCGAGGATCGCGTCCTGGTTCGGGGCCTCGCGGATCGCGCTCGTGGCGACCGCGTCGATGCGGTCAGGGGTCAGCTCGTGGGAGCGGCAGAAGTGGTCGAAGAGCTGGATCGCGACGAAGGCCCGACGGAGGCCGCGTGGTTGCAGCTCGCCGTCCGGGCCGAGGTCGGCGCCGATGCGCACGGGCTCGTACAGCTCGGCCGTCTGGCGCCACGCGCCGCCGGGGACGAGGGCCGCGGACGGGTCGACCGCGTAGACGACCATGCGGAACGTGTTGGACCCGAGGTCGACGACGGCCCGCCGCGACGCGGGGGAGGCGCTGCCCGCGACCCCCGGGACGGCCATCAGTCGCCCGTCTCGACGAGCTCGATGCGGTAGCCGTCCGGGTCGCGGACGAAGCAGATCCGCGAGCCGCCCTCGCGCACGGAGTACGGGGGCTTCTCCGGCCGGATCCCCTGGGCGTCGAGCGCCTCGAGCGTCGCGTCGAGGTCGGCGGCCGAGACCGCGATGTGCCCGTAGCCCGTGCCGATCTCGTAGTCCGACACGCCGTGGTTGTAGGTCAGCTCGAGGCGCGGACCGTCACCCGGGAGCCCCATGAAGACGTTCGTCGCGTCGCTGCCGATCGGCATCCGGCGGACCTCCTCGAAGCCCAGCGCGGAGTAGAACGCGACGGAGCGATCGATGTCGCCGATCCGGTAACAGGTGTGGAGGAGCTCGGGCATCGTGGCGGAGGCTAGCGCGGGGTGCGGGCGGGGTCGCTCCGGGCGGGTGCCGCGGCCCCCGGACGTCGGACGGCGGGACGTTCGCGTCCCCGGTGCGGACGCCGGAAACCGTCGTCGGCGCCCCCGAGATCGTCGGGTGGACGGTGTCCGATCTTCGTTTCCTGCGTTCCGGGGCAGGACGACTCCCACCGTCCCGATCGACGGCCCGGACCTTGGCCCCGACGGCCGGGACGGCCGGCCCGGAGTGTGGGAGGGTCGCCCGGTCCCTGCCGTCCGGTGCCTCGCCGACGGCTCGTGCCCCGAGAGGTCCCCGTGCCCGAGAGAACGACGCCCCCGCGTCACCTGAGAACCGTCCTGCCGCTGGTCGCCGTGGCCGCGCTCGTCGTCCTGCCCGCGAGCGCGGCGGCCGCCGGGGCGCGCCCGGCGAAGCTGAAGGTCACGGCCGTCAGCGCGCCACCGTCCGCACTGAAGGCCGGCGAGCGCTTCACCGTCACCGGCAAGGTCCGCAACAGCGGCGGGAGGAGCAGCGCCGCGCTGGTCTCCTTCGAGCTGCGCTCCCGCTCCGGCGCCACCATCCGCTACGCCGTCGGCTCCGACAGCATCGCCAAGGTCCGGCCGGGCAGCACCCGCACGTTCAGGGCCCGGGCGCGCCTGGCGCCGTCCGCCGCCCTCAAGGCGAACACGACGTTCATGCTCACGGCCTGCGCCAAGCGCACCCGCCGTGACGGCACCACCTCGTGCCGCCAGTCACCCCGGGGCGTGCGCGTGCCGGCCAACGCGGTGCCGGTCCCGCCGACCCCCGCACCCGCACCGGCACCCGCGCCGACGCCCACCCCGACGCCGACACCCGTCCCGACGCCCCCGGCGGACCCGACGGCCTACGCCTCCGGCGCCCGCACGCTCGGCGACTCGCTCTTCCCGACGATCGGCAACGGCGGCTACGACGCCCTGCACTACGACCTCGACCTGCGCTACGCCGACGTCGTCACGCGCGTCCTCCGCGGCACGGCCACGGTCACCGCGAAGGCGACGCAGGACCTGAGCGACTTCAGCCTCGACTTCCAGGGGACGGCGGTCTCGAGGGTCTCCGTCGACGGCGCGCCCGCGGGCTTCGCCCTCGACCTCGACGCCAACAAGCTCGTCGTGACCCCGGCCGCGGGCATCCGGAGCGGCAGCACGTTCGTGGTCCGCGTCGAGTACGGCGGCGTCCCCACCCCCGTGATCGACCCCGACGGGTCCTCCGAGGGCTGGCTCTCGAGCCCCACCTACGGCGCCGTCGCCCTCGGCGAGCCGCTCGGCTCGCAGGGCTGGTTCCCGGCCAACAACGTCCCGTTCGACAAGGCGACGTTCGACGTCCGCGTCACGTCGCCCTCGGCCTTCACCGGCGCGTCCAACGGCGTCCTGGAGTCGACGACCGTCAACGACGACGGGACGACGACGTACGACTGGCACCAGGCCGAGCTCATGGCGCCGTACCTCGCCACCGTCTCCATCGGGAGGTTCGATGCCTCGGGCTCGGACCTCACGACGAACCCCGCCCGCCCGAACTACGTCTACGTGGACCGGTCGTTCGCGGCGGGCAGGACGACGATCGTCGCGAACCAGCAGCGGGTGCCGTCGATCCTCGACTTCTACGCCTCCTACTACGACGTGCCGTACCCGTTCGCGGCGTCCGGCGGCATCGTCCCGCGCGTGGACCGCGGGATCGGCTACGTCCTCGAGACGCAGACCAAGCCGACCTACCCGTCGTCGAACGCGACGAGCACCGGCGCCGGCATCGAGACGATCGCCCACGAGAACGCCCACCAGTGGTTCGGGAACCTCGTCACGCTGCGCCGGTGGCGGGACATCTGGCTCAACGAGGGGCTGACCGAGTTCTCGTCGTGGCTCTGGTCGGAGGAGACCCGCACCTCGCCGCAGAGCACCCGCGACCGCTTCGACGCGCTCTACGCGGGGACATCGACGACGTTCTGGAACATCGCCCCGGCGGACCCGCCGACCGCCGCGGACATCTTCGACAGCGACGCGATGTACGACCGCGGCGCGATGGTCGGGTCGGCGCTGCGGGCCATCCTCGGCGAGACGACGTTCAAGGAGGTCATGCACGACTGGCTGGTCGAGCACCGCTACGCCAACGGGACGACGGCGGACTTCATCGCCATCGTCAAGCGGGACGACCCGTCCACCGCACCGGACCGCGGCGCACGCTGGGACGAGTTCTTCGACCAGTGGCTGTACACCTCGTACTCGGGCGATCCGGCCGCCGGGAACAAGCCGCAGATCGAGATCTCGAACTTCGGGACGTACGCGCTGCCGGCGCGCTGAGGGCGCCGGCCCCCCGGGGCGATCTGCGAGCATCGGGCGATGGCCGAGCTCGTCGTCGAACGCATCGAGATCCCCGACTTCGTGGGCAACTCCTACGTCGTCGGGTTCCCCGGGGGGCCGTGCGCGTTCGTCGACGCCGGGGCCGACGCCCAGAAGATGAGCGAGGCGGCCGCGAAGCACGGGATGACCCCGGCCGCGGTGCTCCTGACGCACCACCACTACGACCACGTCTCCGAGCTCGAGGAGATCCTCGACCGCATCGGCCGGGTCGACGTCCTCATCCACGAGTTCGAGCAGCCCCTGGCGTCCGAGTTCGTGACGGGCTTCACGGCGAACATCGAGGACCGCGAGGTCATCCGCATCGGCGACGACCTCGAGTTCCGCGCCGTCGCGACGCCCGGCCACACGAAGGGCATGCTGAGCTTCGTCGGCCACGGGCACGTCTTCACGGGCGACACCCTCTTCCGCGAGTCCGTCGCCGGTGTCCGCGCGCCGGGCCACACGACGTTCGAGGACCTCAAGGCGTCGATCATGGACACCCTGCTCGACCTGCCCGACGAGACGGTCGTCGTCTCGGGGCACAACGCGCCGACGACGATCGGCCACGAGCGCGAGCACAACCCGTTCGTGCGGGTCTGGCGCGGGCTCGACGAGGAGGGCGACGAGTCGGTGATCGTCTCGCTCCCCGACGACGAGGGCCTCACCCAGGAGCACGAGGTCCGCCTCGTCCTCGAGGCCGCGGACTACGACGGCGGCACGAAGTGCTGGATCCGCTGGCCGGACGGGGCTGACGATCTGGTGCCCGGGTCGAAGGTCCGCCGCCCCTGATCGGTCAGGACCGGGCGGGATCGGCACCGCGGCATTCGGGCGCTGACGATCCGGGAGGGCGGGCCGACCCTCTCGAGGTCCGCCGCCCCTGAGG
>WLOB01000152.1 GCA_009699505.1 Actinomycetota bacterium
AGGAGGATGTGCTCCGTCCCGATGTAGTTGTGCTTGAGCGTCCGCGCCTCTTCCTGGGCGAGAACGACAACCTGCCTGGCTCGTTCTGTGAATCGCTCGAACATCCCTGGGTCCTTCCGTGGCTCGAGAGAAAATCCTACCAGCGGCCCGTTCGGACCCCTCCAGGCTCCCCGTCAGTACCTGGTTCTACGGGATCCATCGGCGGACGGATGCGGCGGCGGGAGCCCGACCGTCCGGACGTCCAGCCCGCCGCGTCACCCCGCGACGGGCTCGAACCGCACCACGACCGACTTCGAGGTCGGCGTGTTGCTGCCCTCGGCGACGCTGTCGAGCGGCACGAGCGGGTTCGTCTCGGGGTAGTACGCCGCGGCGCAGCCCCGCGCCGTCGGGTAGCCCACGAGCTTGAACCGCTCCGCGCGGCGCTCCGACCCGTCGCGCCAGACGCTCACGACGTCGACGACCGCGCCGTCGGCCAGGCCGAGGCGCCCGAGGTCGTCGGGGTGGACGAGGACCACCCGGCGTCCCGCCTTCACCCCGCGGTAGCGGTCGTTCAGGCCGTAGACCGTCGTGTTGTACTGGTCGTGGGAGCGCAGCGTCTGGAGCAGGAGGTGCCCCTCGGGCACCTCGAGCGGCTCGAGCACGTTGACGGTCAGCCGCGCCTTGCCGGTCGCGGTCTCGAAGCGGCGCTCGTCCCGCGGCGGGTGCGGCAGCTGGAAGCCCTCCTTCCGCAGCGCGCGGGCGGAGTAGTCGTCGAAGCCGGGGACGACCGCCTCGATCTGCCGGCGGATCAGCCCGTGGTCGTCCGCCATCGCCTCCCACGGCAGGTCCTGGGGCAGCCCCGTGGGGGTGCCGAGGTCGTGGTCCCCGCCGACCGGCGAGTCCTGCCCGTCGGGCATGGACGACCGACCCTCGGGCGTGGTGTGCGACCGCACCGCGCCGTGGGTCGGCGGGCCGAGGACGGCGCGGGCGAGGCCGCAGACGATCCGCGTCTCGCCGCGCAGCTGAGACGACGGCGGCTCGAGGTGCCCGCGCGAGGCGTGCACGACGCTCATGGAGTCCTCCGTCGTGACGAACTGCTCCTCGCCGCGGCGAGGGCCGTCGGGCACGACGTCGCGGTCCGTGCGGCCGAGCGTCGGCAGGATGAGCGCCTCGCGGCCCGTCACGAGGTGGGAGCGGTTGAGCTTCGTCGAGACCTGCACCGTCAGCCGGGCGCGGCGCAGCGCCGCCTCCGTGGCCGCCGTGTCGGAGACCGCGGCGGCGAAGTTGCCGCCGAGGGCGAAGAAGACCTTGAGGCGCCCGTCGGCGAGCCCCCGGACGCTGTCGACGACGTCGAGCCCGTGCTCGCGGGGCGGCGCGAGGCCGAGCGCCTCCTCGAGCCGGTCGAGGAAGGCCTCGGGCGGCTTCTCCCAGATGCCGACGGTCCGGTTGCCCTGGACGTTGCTGTGTCCGCGCACGGGGCAGAGCCCGGCGCCCTCCCGGCCGATGTTGCCGCGGAGCAGGAGGAAGTTGACGACCTCCTGGATGATCCCGACGGACTGGCGGTGCTGCGTGAGGCCCATGGCCCAGCAGACGACGATCTTCTTCGCCGGCAGGATCAGCGCCATCGCCTCGTCGATCTCGGCGCGCGTCAGGCCCGTCTGGCGCTCGAGGTCGGCGGGGTCCAGCCCGCGCAGGTGGGCCTCCATCGCCTCGCGGCCGTCCGTGTGCTCGTCGAGGAACGCGTGGTCCAGGACGGGCTCCTCCCCCGCGGCCCGGGCGGCGTCGTCGGCGTGGAGCAGGAGCTGCGAGAAGGCCTGGAAGAGCGCGCCGTCGCCGCCGAGCCGCACCTGGAGCAGGAGGTCCTGCAGGTGGGTGCCGCGCCCCGCGAGCTCGAGGGGGCGCTGCGGGTTGTCGAACCGCTGCAGGCCGGCCTCGGGCAGCGGGTTGATCGACATGATCCTCGCCCCCGCCTCCTTGGCCTCCTCGAGCGAGATCAGCATCCGCGGGTGGTTCGTCCCCGGGTTCTGGCCCGCGACGATGATGAGGTCCGCGGCGACGAGGTCGCCCATGGAGACGCTGCCCTTGCCGATCCCGATCGTGTCGCCGAGCGCCAGGCTCGTCGACTCGTGGCACATGTTGGAGCAGTCGGGCAGGTTGTTCGTGCCGAGCGCGCGCACGAAGAGCTGGTAGGCGAACGCCGCCTCGTTGCTCGCCCGGCCCGAGGTGTAGAACGTCGCCTCGTCGGGCGAGTCGAGCGCGTGGAGCTCGCGGGCGACCACGCCGAAGGCCTCGTCCCAGCCGATCGGGACGTAGTGCTCCGCGTCAGGGCCGAGGTACATCGGCTCGGTCAGGCGACCCTGCTGCTCGAGCCAGTGGCCCGTCCGGCCGCGCAGGTCCTCCACGGTGTGGCGGGCGAAGAACTCGCGGGAGGCGCGCATCCGCGTCGCCTCGTTGGCGACCGCCTTCGCACCGCTCTCGCAGAACTCGATCGGCCCGGCGCCGTCCTCGGGCTCGGGCCAGGCGCAGCTCGGGCACTGGAAGCCGTAGGGCTGGTTGATCCGCAGGAGGCTGTTCGCGGAGCGCACGACGCCCAGGTGGCGCATGCCCTGCTTCGCGATGGACCAGGTCGCGCCCATCCCGACGGCGTGGTCCTTCGGCGACCCGAGGTGCAGGCCCCGGTCGTGCTCCGCGACGTCGTGGTCGCGGTCCGTGCGGCCCCGGCGGGGCAGCGGCGGGAGCCGCAGGCGCCCGGCGGCCCCTCGGAAGACGGGGGTGCCGGTCCTGCGCGCGCTCACCCTTCGAACCTACCCCGACGCTGCGCCCTACAAGCAGTTCGAGGACGTCGGGACCGGTCAGTCCCTCATGGTGGGGAACAGGACGACCTCGCGGATCGTGCTGCGCCCCGTCATGCAGATGACCAGGCGGTCGATGCCCAGTCCGAGCCCGCCCGTCGGGGGCATGCCCTGCTCGAGCGCCTCGACGAACGACTCGTCGTACTGCTGCGCCTCGTCGTCGCCCTCGAGCTCGAGGCGCGCCTGCTCCTCGAAGCGGCGGCGCTGCTCGTCGGGGTCGTTCAGCTCGGAGAACGCGTTCGCGATCTCCATGCCCAGCGCGAACGCCTCGAAGCGCTCGACGAGGCCCGTGTCCTCGCCCGTCTCCGTGCGCTTGCGCTTCGCGAAGGGCGAGAGCTCCACGGGGTAGTCGAAGAGCATCGTCGGCTGCTGGAGCTTCGGCTCGACGTCCTTGCTGAGCAGGTCGTCGACGAGCTGCGGCCACGTGCGGCCGTCCGGGTCCACGTCGGTGCGGTCGGACGCGCGGACCACCGCGGCGAGCGACTCCGAGGTCCGGTGCGCGAGCACGTCGATGCCCGTCTCCTCCTCGATCGCGCCGGCGAGGGTCTTGCGGGCCCACGGCTCCGTCCAGCGGATGTCGCCGTCGTACCCGACGGCGCGGGCGACGTGCTGGACGCACGCCTCGAGGCGGTCCGCGGCGTCCTCGACGTCCGCGTAGGCCTCGTACCACTCGAGCATCGTGAACTCGGGGTTGTGCTTGTGGGAGATGCCCTCGTTGCGGAAGTTCTTGCCGAGCTCGTAGACGCGCTCGAGGCCGCCGACGATGAGCCGCTTGAGGTAGAGCTCCGTCGCGATCCGCAGGTAGAGGTCGCGGCCCAGGGCGTTGTGGTGCGTCGTGAACGGCCGGGCGAGCGCGCCGCCGTAGAGCGGCTGGAGCACCGGGGTCTCGACCTCGAGGAACCCCTCGCCGTCGAGGAAGCGCCGGATCTCGGAGACGATCCGCGAGCGCATGACGAACGCGCGACGGGTGTCCTCGTTGCCGATCAGGTCGAGCTCGCGACGGCGCTGGCGGACCTCCTGGTCCTGCAAACCGTGGTGCTTGTCCGGCGGCGGGCGCAGCGACTTCGCCAGGACGGTGACCTGCTCGACGCGGATCGAGAGCTCGCCCCGGCGCGACATGAACGCGACGCCGTCGACGCCGATGAGGTCGCCCAGGTCGACGTCGTCCAGCAGGCGCGACATGGCCTCGGGGCCGAGGACGTCGAGCTTCGCCTGCAGCTGGATGCGGCCGGAGCGGTCGTCGAGGTCCAGGAAGGCCATCTTGCCCTGGCCGCGGCGGGCGCGGAGGCGGCCGGCGATGCGGTGGCGGACGTCCGTCTCGGCGCCGTCCTCGAGGCCTTCGTGGCGGGCGCGGACGTCGGCGATGGGCTCGACGCCGTCGAAGTCGTGCGGGAACGGGTCGACGCCCGCGGCGCGCAGGCGGTCGAGCTTGGCGCGGCGGACGGCGAGGAGGTCGGTGCCGTCCTCGGCCGCGGACGCGGCGTCGGGCGTGGGGTCGGTCATGCGGAGGGGTGCCGCGGGTCGTCGGTCTCGCTCAGCGCGAGATGCCGACGACCTCGAGGGTGCGCGTCTTGCCGTTGGGCAGCGCGATCTTCACCGTCGCGCCCTTGGGCTGGCCCAGCAGGGCCTTGCCGACGGGCGACTCGTTGGAGAGCTTGTTCTCCTCCGGGTTGGCCTCGGCCGAGCCGACGATCGCGTACTCCTTCGTCTTGCCCTTCTCGTCCTTGACCGACACGCGGGTGCCGATCTGGACGGCGTCCGTGGTCAGCGTCGACTCGTCGATGACGGACGCGGAGCGGAGCTGCTCCTCGATCTCGAGGATGCGGCCCTCGATCATGCCCTGCTCGGTCTTCGCGTCGTCGTACTCGGAGTTCTCCGAGATGTCGCCGAACTCGCGGGCGTCCTTGATGCGCTCCGCGACCTCGCGACGCTTGACGGTCGTGAGGTGGTCCAGCTCCTTCTTGAGCTTGTCGAGACCCTCGTGGGTGAGGATGACGTCCTTGGGCAACGTGGGACCTTTCGCCTTCGTCGCCCCAGGCGGGGCGCCGACGGGAGTGTTTCTGTGCGGGCGATCGGCCGATCGTCCGCTGGGCGGGAGCCGGGCAGTATAGCCACGGACCGGCGGATCGCAGCGCTCCGCGAGCAGATCCCGACGTTCGTCCGTCCCGCGGGGCGCGCCGGTCGTGGCGCGCGGGCGCTCAGGCGGGGACGCCGGCCGCCGCCGCGGCGCGGACCAGGGTGCGTGCGGCGTCGACGTCCTCGGACGCCTGGAGGGCCGCCTGGAGGTCCTTGTCCGGCAGGATCCGCGCGTCCGGGCCGGCCGCGGCGGACGCCGCCTCGGCGAGCCGCTCGACGTACCACGGGTAGTGCTTGCGCAGGTACCGGCCGGCCCGCTCGGCGCCGAGGTGCTCGATCGTCCGGTCGAGCACCCACTCGAACTCGGCGACGACCTCCTCCGCGGTCGGCGGCACGTCGTCGCGCAGGCCCAGGAGCGACGAGAACAGCCACGGGTTGCCGAGCGCGCCGCGGGCGAGCATGACGGCGGCGGGGCCGACCTGCTCGTACGCCGCGATCGTCTCCGCGTCGTCGTGGAGGCCGCCCGAGAGCACGACGGGGACCGGCAGCTCCTGCACCAGGCGGGCCGCGAGCTCGTAGTCCGGCGTCCCCTTGTGGTGGACCTGGGCGCTGCGCGGGTGGAAGCCGATCGCCGCCACGCCCGCCTCGTCGACGAGGCGGGTGGCCAGGGCGTAGCCGTCGGTCTCGCCGTCCTTCTTCGTCGACGAGCGCAGCTTGACGGTGACGGGCAGCCCGGAGCCCTCGCGCGCCGCGCGGGCGACCGCGACGGCCGTGTCGGGGTCCTTCAGCATGGCCGCGCCGGCGCCCGTCTTGATCACCTTGGGCACGGGGCAGCCCATGTTGAGGTCGATGACGTCGACGGCGACGTGCTCCGCGACGTAGGCGGCGGCGGAGCGCATGACCTCGGGGTCCTGCCCGAAGAGCTGGATCGCGACGGGGCCGTGCTCGCGCTCGGACTCCTCGAAGCGCAGCAGGTCGCGGAGGGTCTTCTCGTTGCGGTGGTGGATCGCGAACGACGAGACCATCTCGGAGACCGCGTAGCCCGCGCCGAAGCGCTTGGCCTGCAGCCGGACGACCCAGTTGCCGATCCCGGCGAGCGGCGCCAGGGTGACCCGGTTGGGGACCGTGAGGCCCCCGAGGGTCCAAGGGTCGGTGAGCGGGGCGGCTGCCATGGACCCCACAGGGTAACTCAGCGCTCGTCGGGGTCCTGCGGGGTCGGGAACGCGGCGTCGATGAGCTCGATCCGGTAGCCGTCGGGGTCCTGCACGAAGGCGATGTGCGGGAGCTCCTCGCGGCCGCCGGGGTGGAACGGCGGCTTCTCGGGGTCGACGCCGACGGCGGCCTTCAGGTGCGCCAGGGTCTGCTCGAGGTCGTCGACGACGAGGGCGACGTGGTTGTAGCCGTCGCCGAGGTCGTAGGGCTCCTCGCGCCCGTCGTTCACGGTCAGCTCGAGCTTGTCGCCGTCGCCGGGGAGGCCGAGGTACACGTTGTAGGCGGTCTCGAAGTTCAGCCGGCCGCGGCGCTCGAAGCCGAGGGCCTCGTAGAAGCGCAGGGAGGCGTCGATGTCGCGGACGCGGACGCAGGTGTGGACGAGGTGGGAAGCCATGCCCCCCACGCTACCCGGACGGCCCCTTCCCGCCCCGTCGCCCGCGGACCCCGTTCCGGCGGGCGTCGGTGCACCGCCCGCGCGCCGCCCGCGACCCGGCGCGCCCGAGCGGCCGGACGACGCCGTCCGGCCGCGGCGCGGCGCGGGACGCGGCTCAGGAGTTGCGCTCGTGCAGGAGGCGCAGGCCCGTCAGCGTCAGCATGTCGTCGACCTCGTCGATCGTCCGGCAGTGCGGGACGATCGACCGCGCCAGGCCGCCCGTGGCGATGAGGTGGATGTCGTGGCCGAGCTCGTCCATGAGGCGGCCGCAGATCGCGTCGACGCCGCCGGCGAAGCCGTAGATGACGCCGGAGCGGATCCCCTCGATCGTCGACTTGCCGATGAGCTGGCGCGGCGCGACGAGGTCGATGCGGGGCAGGGCGGCGGCGCGCGAGGTCAGCGCCTCGAGCGAGATCTCGACGCCGGGGCTGATGATGCCGCCGAGGTACTCGCCGTCCGCGGACACCGGGTCGTACGTGATGGCGGTGCCGAAGTCGACCACGACGCACGCGCTCTCGAAGCGGTCGTAGGCGGCCACGGCGTTGACGAGCCGGTCCGCGCCGATCTCGCGAGGGTTGTCGTAGCGCAGCGCCATGCCGGTCCTGATCCCCTGCCGGACGACGACCATCTCGTGGTCGAGGTAGCGGTCGGACATGCCGCGCCACTCGTCGGCGAGCTGCGGCACCGTCGAGGAGACGATGGACGCGGAGATGTCGTCCATCCCGATGCCCCGCAGCTCGAGGAGGTTGCGGAGCTTCGCGCCGAGCTCGTCCGCCGTGGACTGGCGGATGGTCGCGAAGCGCCAGTGCTCCACGAGCTCCGTGCCCCGGAAGGTGCCGAAGTGGGTCTGGGTGTTGCCGACGTCGACGACGAGGAGCATCGGCGGAGTATCACGCCCCCCTATGCTGCGGCGCATGCCGGCCACCCTGTTCGTCGTCCACGGATCGCACCCGTGCGCCACCGTCCAGCGCGCCCTGGAGCTCAAGGGCATCGAGCACCGGGTCGCCGAGCTGCCCCCGGCGATGCACGCGCCGGTGGCCAAGCTGCTGTTCGGCCGGCGGACGGTGCCCGGGCTGCGGCTCGAGGACGGCGAGCGCCTGACGGGGTCCCGGGCGATCCTGCGGCGGCTCGACGAGCTCGTGCCCTCCCCCGCGCTCCTGCCGGAGGACGAGGCCGCCCGGGAGCGCGTCCTGGCGGCGGAGGCGTGGGGCGACGACGTCCTGCAGCCCGTCGCCCGGCGCGTACTCTGGTACGCCCTGGACCGCGCGCCGACGGCGATCCCGACCTTCCAGGAGCACTCGGCGCTGCCGCTGCCCGCGGCGGTCCGTCCGCTGCTGACGCCGGCGATCGTCGCACTCGAGCACCGGCTGAACCGCATCACCCCGGCGGGCGTCCGGTCCGACCTGCTCGACCTCCCCCGCCACCTCGACCGGATCGACGGCTGGCTGCAGGACGGGACGCTGGGCGGCCCGCAGCAGAACGCCGCGGACCTGCAGATCGCGGCGACGCTGCGCCTGCTGATGACGATGGAGGACCTCGACGGCCCGATCCGGGCGCGGCCCGCCGGGACGCTGACGCTCCGGGTCTTCCCGGAGTGGGACGGCCGCGTGCCGGCCGGGACGCTCCCGGCCGACTGGTTGCGCGCGCTGCAGGGCTGAGCCGGGCGCCGCGTCGGGGCCCGGCCGGGCATCGGTGGCGGGCGCGTCGCGGCGCCCGGGCACGGGGCCGCCCCCGGCGCGGCCGGCCCGGTCAGTCCGCGATGTCGATCGCGCCGAGGTCCTCGAGCCGCGGACCGGGGACGGAGCGCTGGAACCGCAGCCGCCCGCGCCGGCCGTCGAGCTCGAGCCACGCGAGCTGGTTGTCGAACCACGGGCCCAGCTCGCGACGCCAGCCCACGGGCGGGTCCGCCACGCCGGCCGCGCGGCCCAGGAGCCGGGCGGCACCCCACGCCGTGCGGGTGTGGAGGGCCCGGATGAGGCGGCGCTGGCCCGGCGGGAGCGGGTTGCGGTACGGCGAGCAGACCGCCTGCAGCACCGGGCTGCGCCGCTCCCCGTCGCGCGGGAAGCCGATCCGGTCGACGTAGGCGTGGTGCACGTCGCCCGAGAGGAGGACGACCGACGCGGGCGCGCGACCGAGGCGGCCGGCGGCGACGTCGTCCAGCAGCTCGGCCATCTCGTCGAACGAGTGCCCGAACGCGGACCAGTGCTCGAGGTCCGCCGCGCGACGGGCCGTCTCGACCCGCTTGGCGACGCGCGGCCCCCAGGCGCCCGCCGCGAGGGCCTCGGACGCGGCCTCCGTCCAGTGGATGCCCTTCGCGACGAACACGGGGACCGAGGTGGCGAGGAAGAGGTGGTCGTGGTCCCCCGCGCACTGCTCGCGCACCCAGGCCCACTCCTCCGCGTCGACCATCCGCCGGTCGCGCTCGGGGCCGCCGAGGTCCCGGGCCGCACGGGAGTCCACGACGACGAACCGGGTGCCGCAGAGGTCGCGGGTGTAGCTCCAGCGGAAGCTCGACGGGTCCTCGTCGGCCTTCGTGGCCATCTCCCGCAGGAGCGGCAGGACGTCGCCCTCGTGCGCGACGACCCGCGCGTGCAGCTCGTCGTCGGCGATCGCGTCCGGCGAGAGGTTGCCGAGGTGCTGGTAGACCCAGTAGGAGGCCAGCGCGCCGACGATCCGCTCGTGCCACCACGGCAGGTCGGCGAA